>JAKDNL010000081.1 GCA_030451825.1 Pseudonocardia sp.
GGCGCCCTGGCCCCAGCGCAGGAACTGGTAGCGCTCCTTGTTGCGGCCGTACTCGTACTCGATGTTGCGCTCGAAGGCGTCCGGGGTGCCGAAGAAGTCGATCATCACCGAGTGGTCGATGACCAGCTCGGCCGGCGCCAGCGGGTTGACCTTGGCCGGGTCGCCGCCCATCTCGGTCACGGCCTCGCGCATGGTGGCGAGGTCGACGACGCAGGGCACGCCGGTGAAGTCCTGCATGATCACCCGTGCCGGGGTGAACTGGATCTCGGTGTCCGGGTCTGCCTTCGGGTCCCAGTTCGCGATCGCGCGGATGTGGTCGGCGGTCACGTTCGCGCCGTCCTCGGTGCGGAGAAGGTTCTCCAGCAGGACCTTGAGGCTGTAGGGAAGTCGCTGCGATCCCTCGACCGCGGAGAGCCGGAAGATCTCGTACCCGGTACCGCCGACGTCGAGTTGTCCTTGGGCTCCGAAGCTGTCGGTGCTGGCCACTGGCTGTCCTCCCGCGTGGTGGGCGCGTACTGGTTCGGGTCTTCGCATGCGTCGTTCGCGAGTCTCGCGCACCGCGCCGTGTGCGGCAGGACGACCCCTCGACTCCAAATAGTACGCCTGTCCTATATGGCGCGTGAGCGGATGTGACCAGAGTTCCGACCCCTGGCTGGATCGCTCGTGTGGCGGAAGTTGCGGCGGCGTTCCGTGTGTCGCGCTGTGACAGCAGGGGCGGGAGTGAGAGTCTGCGCCCGGTCACGGGCAGGGGTGATCTTCGGTTTCGAGCGGCGAGAGGGGACGGGCGTGACGCGCAGGGTCCGGCCAGCGCTCGGCACTCCCGCCGGGTTCGCCGTGCTGGGTCTGCTGACCGCCGTCGTCGCCTCCACTCCGGGGGTCGGGGCGGTCCCCGCCGTCGATCAGGCCGCCGTCGATCAGGCCGCCGTCGATCAGGCCGCCGTCGATCAGGCCGCCGCCGGGCAGGTCGTCCCGGAAAGGACCGTCCCGGGGCAGCCGCCGCCCCCGGTCCCGCCGCCCAACCCGGACGACGAGCAGCTCGAGCGCAGCCGCGATGACGTCGCCGCTCGGGCCGCCGAGGTGGGCCGGCTGACCGCCCGCCTGTCCGAGCTCGCCGAGGAGGCCGACGAGCTCCAGATCCAGGTCGCGTCCCAGCGCGAGTCGGCCAATCAGGCCCGGGACACCTCCGACCAGGCCGGCGCCGCTGCCGCGGCCGCCGCGGACAGGGCACTCGAGGCGCGTCGGAAGACCGAGGAGGCGGGTGCCGCGATCGACGCCGCCCGCACCCGTCTCGACGAGTTCGTCGCCGGGATCTACAGCCACGGCCTTGACCTCGGCCCGCTCGGCCTGCTCAGCCGCGCGACCGACCCGCAGGACCTGATGGACCGCGCCCGCCTGACCGACGCGCTGAGCCAGGACCAGGCCGACGCCCTGGACCAGCTCGAACGCGCCCGGGTCACCCAGGCCAACGCCGACTCGCTGGCCCGCGCCGCGCAGGAGGATGCCGACCGGCGCAAGCAGGCCGCGGACGAGGCGCGCACCGCGGCGGATCAAGCCCTGGTCGAGGCCCAGCAGGCGGCCGACGAGCAGACGACGCGCCTGAACGCCGTCAACGACGAGCAGGCCGCCGTGGCGCAGCAGCTCGACACCGCGCAGAACTCCAACGCCACGCTGCGCGGTCAGCGGTCGCGTTTCGAGCAGTGGCAGGCCGCTCAGGCCGCGGCGGAGCGGGCCCGGGAACGGGCCGAGCAGGCGGCCGCCGCGGCCCGGACCCGCGCCCGCGAGGAGGACTCCTCCTCGGCGTCCGCGCCGCGCCGCGGTGGCTCGAACGCGGTCGAGACCGTGATCGACCGGGCGATGTCCCAGATCGGCGTCCGGTACTCCTGGGGCGGCGGTAACTCGCGCGGCCCGACCACGGGGATCCGCGACGGTGGCGCCGGTGACGCGCACCGCGACTACGCGATCGAGGGCTTCGACTGCTCCGGCCTGATGCTCTACGCGTTCGCCGGGATCGGGATCGACCTGCCCCGCTACAGCGGTAACCAGCACAAGGCCGGCGAGCAGGTGCCGGTCGACGAGATGCGCCGCGGCGACATGCTGGCCTGGGCCGAGGACGGCCGGACTTATCACATCGCGCTCTACCTGGGCGACGGCAAGATGCTCGAGGCGCCGTACTCCGGCTCCGAGGTCAAGATCTCCCCGGTGCGCTACAAGAACCTGATGGACACCGTCACCCGGCTGACCTGACGTCTACTTCCCGAGGACCGGCTGCCCGGCACAACCGACACTCGCCACACTTCGGTGCACGCCGCAACGGTCCTTCGTAGGGTGCCGGGGTGCAGTGGTGGGAGATCGCGGTCATCGCCCTGGCCGGGCTGTGGGCCGGAACGATCAACACGGTCGTCGGTTCCGGGACGTTGGTGACGTTCCCGGTGCTGGTGGCGCTCGGGTTCCCGCCGGTAACCGCGACCACCTCGAACGCGATCGGCCTGATCAGCGGGTCGGTCACCGGTGCGATCGGGTACCGCAAGGAGATGGAGGGGCAGCGTTCCCGGCTGATCCGTTACGCCGTCGCCTCGTTCCTGGGCGCGATCGTCGGCGCGGTGCTGCTGCTCTCGTTGCCCGCGGACGCGTTCGAGACGATCGTGCCGGTGCTGGTCGGGGTGTCGGTGCTGATGGTCGCGCTGCAGCCACTGCTCGCCCGTCGGCTGCGCAGCCGCAACGCCGTCCGCTCGTCGTCGCCGCTTGTCTACCTCGTGGTCTTCCTGGTCGCGATCTACGGCGGCTACTTCACCGCCGCGCAGGGGATCATGCTGGTCGGGGCGATGGGCCTGCTGGTGGCGGACCCGCTGCAGCGGCTCAACGGCTTCAAGAACACGCTGACCGCGGTGGTGAACATCGTCGCCGGGGCGATCTACGCGGTCGTCGCACCGGTCAGCTGGCCGGTGGTGGGGATCCTCGCGGTCAGCTCGATCGTCGGTGGGCTGATCGGTTCGAAGATCGGGCGCAGGCTGCCGCCGACGGTGCTGCGCGTGATGATCGTGCTGATCGGGGTCGCCGCGATCGTGTACCTGCTGCTGGAGTAGATGGCTCACCCCCGCTCACCCGGCCGCCGGCCGGTGGCGCAGGTAGGCGAGCACGGCCAGCACCCGGCGGTGCCCCTCGGCGTCGGCGGGCAGGTCCAGCTTGGTGAAGATGCTGCGGATGTGTTTCTGCACGGCCGGGTCGGACAGCTGCAGTGCCGCGGCCAGTTCGGTGTTCGAGCGGCCCTCGGCCATCAGCGCGAGTACCTCGCGTTCGCGGGCGCTCAGGCGCGACAGCGGGTCCTGACGTCGCCGGATCAGCTGGCGCACGACCTCCGGGTCGACCACGGTCCCGCCCGCGGCCACCCGTGCGGCCGCCTCGACGAAGGCGGTCACCGCCCCGACCCGGTCCTTGAGCAGGTATCCCACGCCGGTCCCGTCGCCGGAGTCGAGCAGCTGCGCGGCATAGGATTGCTCGACGTACTGGCTCAGCACCAGGACCGGCAGCCCGGGGTCGTCACGGCGCAGCGCGAGTGCGGCGCGCAGGCCGTCGTCGGCGTGCCGGGGCGGCATCCGGACGTCGGTGATCAGCAGGTCGGGCCGCTCGCGGGCGACCGCACCGACGATCTCACCCGCGTCGCCGACGGCGGCCACGGTGTGGTGCCCGAACCGGGTGAGCAGCCCGACCAGGCCCTCGCGCATCAACGCCGAGTCCTCGGCCAGCACCACCCGCATCTCCGTCACGCGAGCCCGCCCGTCATGTGGAGCGGCCCATTTACGCGAACCGGCACGGAAGCTCCATCCGCAGCAGGGTGGGGCCGCCGGGCGGGCTGGACAGCCGCAGCCGCCCGTCCACCGCGCCGACCCGCTCGGCCAGTCCGCTCAGCCCGGTCCCGGCGTCCGGACAAGCTCCGCCGACGCCGTTGTCGACGATCTCCAGCAGCAGCGTGTCCGCGTGGTGGCGTCCGTGCACACGGGCCGCTGTGGCGCCGCTGTGCCGGGCCAGGTTCGTCATCGCCTCGGTGGCGACGAAGTACGCGGTCGCCTCCACGTGCGCGGGCAGCCGCCGCGGCAGGCTCACGTCCACCGTGATCGCGATCGGCGAGCGGTCCGCGTTGTCCTCCAGGGCCGCGACCAGCCCGTTGTCCGCGAGGACCTGCGGGTTCAGCCCGCGCACGAGGTTGCGCAGCTCGGTCAGCGCGGCGGCGAGCTGTGCCTGCGCGTCGTCCAGCCCGCGTGCGAGCGGGGTCTGGTCCGCGGCGTCGAGGCGAGCCAGGCCCAGGGTCATGCTCAGCGAGACGAGCCGCTGCTGGGCGCCGTCGTGCAGGTCGCGTTCGATCCGGGCGCGTTCGGCCTCGAACGCGTCGACGAGCCGACGTCGGGACTCGCCGACGTCGGTGAGTTCGTCCCCGAGCTCGGTGTCGCGCGGACCGAGGACGGTGCGGGTCAGCGTGGCCCTCGCCCCCGCCCATGCGGTGACGACGTACGGGGCCATCGCCAGCACGACCACCCCGACCAGCACCCACGGCCAGGAGCGCGGATCATCGACCGGCGCCCCGAACAGCAGCACCGGCACCGCGAACGCGAAGCCCAGCACCAGCAGGTCCAGGCAGCCCAGCACGAGCGTGAGCACCGCGAACCCGGACTCCCGCCAGGTGGCACGCTCGCGGCACCGGGTGCGAAGCAGCGCCCGGAACCCCGGCGTGAGCGAGGCCCGGTGCGGATCCGGGACGGGGTCGAGATCGACCAGGCGCAGCCGCCAACGCTCGAAGCTCGCCACACCGACACCGCAGGCGGCGAACGCGACCAGCAGCAGCACGGCCGCGGGAACCATCACCGCGACGATCAGCCCGCTGGCCAGGATCCCCATCGCGGCCAGGACCCCGCCGCCGAGCACGGCGCCGGAGATCAGGTGCACCAGGGCACGCCAGGGCCACGCCGTGGCGAGGAACCGCAGCGGTCGCTGATCCATGGCCTGCCAGGCCGTCGCCACCCGCACCCGGTCGACGATAGGAGATCGACCGGGGCTCCGCGGTAGTGCAGGCGATACCCGATGACTACCGCACAGGTGACCGACCGCGGCGGTGTCGTGGGTGTCGGATCGGCGCCATGACCACCACCCAGGCGCCGCCGACGACCGTCGAGCTGCGCGATGTCCGCAAGGTGCACGGCACCGGCGACGGCGCGGTCACCGCGCTGGACGGGGTGTCGATCGGCTTCGGCCCCGGCACCTTCACCGCGATCATGGGACCGTCCGGGTCCGGCAAATCCACGCTGCTGCACTGCGCCGCCGGCCTGGACGCCCCGACCGGCGGGCAGGTCCTGCTCGCCGGGACCGACCTCGGCGCGCTGACCGAGACGGCGCGCACGGTCCTGCGGCGCGACCGCGTCGGGTTCGTGTTCCAGGAGTTCAACCTGGTCACCGCGCTCACCGCGGCGCAGAACGTGGAGCTGCCGGCCCGGCTCGCGCGCCGGCGGGTGCCGGCCACCGAGATCACCGCCGCGCTGGCGCGGGTGGGGCTGGCGGGCCGCGCGCGCCACCGGCCCGCCGAGCTCTCCGGCGGGGAGCAGCAGCGGGTGGCGATCGCCCGTGCGCTGGCCGGACGGCCGGAGGTGCTCTTCGCCGACGAACCCACCGGAGCGCTGGACACCCGGACCTCGCACGAGGTGCTGGGCCTGCTCCGGGCGCTGGTCGACCGGCGATCGCAGACCACACTGATGGTCACCCACGACCCGGTGGCGGCCTCCTACGCCGACTCCGTCGTCTTCCTCGCCGACGGCCGGGTCGCCGGCCGGGTCCGGGTCGAGCGAGGGGACCCCGCGGCGCCGTCCCGGATCGCCGCGCAGATGGCCGGGCTGGAGTCGTGATGCTGGCCGGGGCGAACGTTCGCGAGCGGTGGCCGAGCCTGCTCGCCACGTTCCTCGCCGTCGTCGTCGGCGCGGGCCTGGTCGGTGCCACCCTGATCGTCGACGAGTCGGCGCGGCCGGAGGTGGCGCCCCGCCTGTCCGGCACCGCGGCGCTGGCTGTGCCGCCGCAGGCCGCGACGAACCGGAGCGTGGACCCGAACGACTCCGTCCCGTGGTCACCCGCCGAGGCCGACGACATCGCCCGGCGGCTGTCCGCGGTGCCCGGGGTGGCGGCCGCGGTGCCGGACCGATCGTTCTACGCCCAGGCGTTCCCGGACGGGCGCCCGGCCGGGAACCCGGACGACGACGAGGCCGGGCACGGCTGGTCCAGCCTCCGCCTGGGCCCGTACCGGTTGGTCGGAGGGGCCGAGCCGGTCGGGCCGGGCGACGTCGCGGTGGACCGGGCACTGGGCGTCGGGGTCGGGGACGAGCTGAGTGTGCACCTGGCCACCGGGCCGGAACGGTTCCGGGTGACCGGCACCGTGGACGGTCCCGGCCTCTACTTCTCCGACGCCGCGGCGGCGCGGCGCGCTCCCGGCGTTGCGGCGATCGGGATCCTGACCGAGCCGGGCGTCGCGGCCGCGGACGTGGCGGGTGGCGCGCGGGCCGCCATGCCCGTGCCGGGCTCGGCCGGTCAGGGAACGGTGCTCACCGGGGCGCAGCGGGGGCAGGTCGAGCCCGGCTGGCTGAGTCACCAGCGCTTCCTGGGCACCCAGATGATCACGGCGATGGCCGTGCTCGCGCTGTTCACGACCGTGTTCGTGGTCGCCTCGACGATGGCCCTTGCGATCGCCGGACGGCGCCGCGAGCTGGGCCTGCTGCGCACGATCGGGGCCACCCCCGCCCAGATCCGGCGCACGGTCGTGGGCGAGGCGCTGCTGATCGGTCTGTTCGGCGGCGTCGTGGGCGCGGCGCTCGGCGTCGGGCTGGCTCCGCTCCTGCGCGAGGTCCTGGACCGGATGGGAGCGGCCGCACCGGGGCTGGTGCTGCGGGTGTCGTGGTGGCCGCTGCTGGTCGCGGTCGGGACCGGGCTGCTGGTGGCGGCTGTCGGCGGGTGGGCGGCGAGCCGGAGCGCGGCCCGGGTCCGGCCGGTGGAGGCCCTTCTCGACGCCACGTCGCAGCGCCGCCCGATGACGACGGGACGGCGGGTCGGTGGCAGCGCGGCGCTGGCCGCCGGGCTGCTGCTGGCCGGCGGGGCCGCGATCGTGCGCAGCGACGCACGGATGGGCATGGCACTGGGCGCGGCGATGGCCCTGATCACGGCGGCCGCGCTGCTCGCGCCGGTGCTGATCGGTCCGTCGGTGCGAGCGCTGACGGCGCCGTGGGCCCGGTACTCGCGCTCGGCCGCGCCGGTGCTGGTGCGCGGTGAGGTGCTGGCCGCCGCCCGCCGGACGGCGGCCACGGCCGCCCCGGTGATCGCTGCGGTCGGGATCGCGGCCCTGCTCAGCGGCGTGGTCGAGACCATGGCGGTCGCCTACCCGGCCGAGCAGACCCGCCGGCTGGCCGGGGAGACCCTGATCGACGTCGACGGCACGCCAGGGCTGGACGACGCGGTGCTGGCCGAGGTGGGTACGCCGCCGGGTACCCGGGCCCCGCTGGTGACCCAGGCGTTCGTGCTCGGGGCCGGTGGGCCGTCGGACAGCACGGTCGTCGACGCGGTCGGCACCCTGGACGGCGGGCAGGTCAGGCCCGGGGAGGTCGTACTGAGCGAGCCGATGGCGGCCGAGCTGGGCGCCCGGGCCGGGGACACGGTCCCGGTGCGGTTCGTCGACGGCGCGACCGAGCCGCTGCGGGTGATCGCGGTGCAACCGGTGGACCCGACGCGCGGCGAGTTCGCGATCGCCAGGACGACGGTCCGGGCGCACGACCCGTCCGCGCTCGGGGATGCGATCTTCGTCCCGGACGGGTTCGCACCGGCCGGCGTGCCGCCCGGTGCCGTGCTCCGCGACGCGCAGTCCTACGCACTGGCCGACTACGAGACCGACGCCCGTCTCAGCGAAGGGCTGGTCACGCTGCTGATCGTCATCTCGGTCGGGTACAGCGGCCTGGCCGTGGCCAACGGGGTGGCGATGTCGGCGCACGGGCGCAGGCGCGACGTCGCCGTGCTCCGCTCTGCGGGCGCCACCCGGGCGCAGCTGCTCCGGATCGCACTCGCCGAGGCCGGGGTGGTCGTGCTGGTCGGGGTCGGGCTTGGCCTGCTGGTGACGGTCCTGCCGCTGACCGGCGTGGCCGCTGGGCTGTCCGAGGCGACCGGTACCGACGTGGCGCTGCAGCTGGACCCGGACACGCTCGCCGCGGCCGGGGTCGGATGTCTCGCCATGGCACTGCTGGCGACCGCGGTGGTGACCGTGAAGACCTCGATCTGAGAACGTCCGAGGTGTGGCCGACGCCACCGGAGTGCACACCTGAACAGGTGAGCAATAAGGACATAATGCGCGGGACAGTCGTTCCCCGAGGAGGTCCCGTGCCCGCCCCATCCGGTCACCGTCGTCGCTGGTTGCCGCTCGCGCTGCTGTCCGCCACCGCGCTCCTCGCCACCGCGTGCGGGGGACCCCCGCAGCCCGGCTCCACCCCCGAGGACGACGGTGCCGCGGTGACCGAGACGAACTGCACCATCCCGGTCACCGTGCCGCGCCCGCCGGAGCGGATCTACGCCCTGTACCAGCCGGCGATCGAGATGGTGCACGCGCTGGGCGTGACCGACCGTGTGGTGGGCACGGCGTTCCTGGACGCCCAGGTGATCGACGAGTACGCCGACGCCCAGTCCCGGCTGCCGTACCTACCGGAGCTGCCCAGTCGCGAGGCCTTGCTGTCGGCAAACCCGGACTTCGTGGTCGCCGGGTACAACGGCGTGTTCGCCACCACCGGGTCCGAGACCCTGGGCACCCGCGCCGACATGTCCGCGCTCGGCGTGCAGAGCTGGATCTTCGGGCCACTGTGCCCGAGCGCCGACGGGCGCTCCGACGAGGCGATCGACCCGGCGTCGGTGACGATGGACAACGTCTACGCCGACGTGCGCGGGCTCGGGAAGCTGTTCGGCGTGTCCGAGCGGGCCGAGCAGGTGGTCGCGGACATGCAGCGTCGGATCGACGCGGTACGGACGCGCGTCGAGGGCGAGCCCGCGGTGCGGGTCGCGGTCGTCACCCCGAAGGACGACGGCGCGTTCACCGTCGCCGGCGGGCACGACTTCGTCTCCCGGATCCTGGAGGCGGCCGGCGCACAGAACGTGTTCGCCGACCTGACCGATCGGCGCAACGTGCCGATCGGGATCGAGGAGATCGTCGCCAGGAACCCGGACGTCATCCTGACCTCCACCTGCTGCGACGGCTCCTACACCACGGCCAGCGGCGAACCGGACGCACAGAAGCTGCGCACCAACCCGGCACTGGCCCAGGTCTCCGCTGTGCGGGAGGGGAAGGTGCACCCGTTCCTGTTCGCCGACCGCGCGGCCGGGGTGCGGGTGCCCCAGGCGGTCGAGCAGGTCGCATCCCTGGTGCATCCCTAGATGACGACCGTCGCCGCCCGTCGCCGCGGGCGGGTGGCCGGGCCGGTTGCGTTGCCGGCGGTGGCGCTCCTGCTGGCTGTGGCGGTCGTGGCTTCACTCAAGGTCGGTGGGACGCCGATGTCCTGGGCCGCGCTCGCGGACGGCCTGCTGCGCTTCTCCGGGACCGAGTCCGACCTCGTGGTGCGGCACGTGCGGCTGAGCAGGACGCTGGCCGGGGTGTTGGCGGGGGCCGGGCTCGGCGTGGCCGGGGCCATCGCGCAGGGCCTGACCCGCAACCCGCTGGCCGGGCCGGACACGCTGGGGATCAATGCCGGCGCCGCGTTCGCGATCGTGGTCTCCATGCTCGGACTGGGCGTGGCCTCGCTGGGCGGCTACGTGTGGTTCGCGTTCGTCGGCGGTGCGGTCGCGGCCGTGGCGGTGTACGCGATCGGGGCGACCGGGCGCGGCGGGGCGACCCCGGTGAAGCTGGCCATGGCCGGCGCGGCGGTGTCCGCGCTGCTGGTGTCGATGACCTGGTCGGTCGCGCTGCTCGACCACGACCTGTTCGCCCGCTTCCGGTTCTGGATCATCGGGTCGCTGGCCCGCGCCGACCTGGACACGAGCGGGCAGGCGCTGCCGTTCCTGGCCGTCGGCGCGCTGATCGCGGCCCTGCTGACCCGACGGCTGGACGCGCTGGCGCTGGGCGACGAGACCGCACGCACCCTGGGCTCGCGCCCGACCACGGTGCGGGTGGTCGGGCTGATCGGGACGGTGGTGCTGGCCGGGACGGCGACGGCGCTGGCCGGGCCGCTGGTGTTCGTCGGTCTGGTCGCGCCGCACGCGGCGCGGCTGGTCGTCGGCACCGCGCACCGCTGGGTGCTGCCGCTGTCGGCGATGCTGGCCGCCGCGGTGGTACTGCTGGCCGACGTCGTGGGTCGGGTGGTGATCGCGCCCGAGGAGGTGCAGATCGGGGTGACCGCCGCGATCCTCGGCGGCCCGGCGTTCCTGTACCTGGTGCGCACCCGGAAGGTGCCCGCGCTGTGAGCCGGGATGTTGCTGCGCCGAGCCGCGCCGGCGGCGTGCTGGTACTGCGACGGGGCGGCTTCTCGGTGCGACTGGGGGTCCGCGCCGTCGTTGTCGGCGCACTCGCGTGGGCGATCGCGGTGGCCGTGGCGCTGCGGGGGACCGTCGTCGGGGACTACCCGATGCCGCTGGCCACGGTGCTGGACACGATTGCCGGGAACGGCACGTTGATCACTTACGACGTGGTGGTGCGGCACCGGATCCCCCGCGCGATCGTCGGGGTCCTGGTCGGCGCCGCGTTCGGCGTGTCCGGCGCGATCTTCCAGCGGCTCGCGCACAACCCGCTGGTCAGCCCGGACGTGATCGGGATCAACGCGGGCGCCGCGGCCGGGGCGGTGCTGGTCATCCTGGTGTTCGGCGGGACCACCGGCTGGGTGACCGCCGGGGCGCTGATCGGCGCCGGCGTCGCCGCGTCGCTGGTGTACGGGATCGCGCGGCGCGGCGGGTTCTCCGGGTACCGGCTGGTCCTGGTCGGGGTCGGGGTGGCCGCGATCCTGGCGTCGGCCTCGACGTTCCTGCTGAGCCGGGCCGACACCAACGAGGCCATGCGTGCGGCGGCCTGGCAGGTCGGCAGCCTCGCCTCGCGCACGTGGCCGGATGTGCTCACGGCCGCGCTCGCGATCGGGCTGCTGGTGCCGGCGGCGCTCGTGCTGTCCCGGAGCCTGCGCCTGCTGGAGCTGGGCGACGACCTGGCCCGCACGTTGTCGCCGCGGATCGAGCCGGCGCGGGTCGGGCTGCTCGCGGCCGCGGTCGGGCTGGCCGCCCTGGCCACGGCCGCGTCCGGCCCGATCGGGTTCGTCGCACTCGTCGCCCCGCAGATCGTGCGCAGGCTGCTGCGCGAACGCAGTGCAGGGCTACTGCCGTCGGCCGGGGTGGGCGCGCTGGTGGTGGTGTCCGCCGACCTGGTCGCGCGCACCGCGTTCAGCCCGTACGAGCTACCGGTCGGCGTGCTCACCGCCTTGGTCGGCGCGCCGTTGCTGGTGTACCTGCTGGTTCGCGCGAACCGGATCGGAGCAAGTGGATGACCGGACCGACCGTCTCGACCGCGCTCAGTGCGCGCGACCTGCGGCTCGGCTACTCGGCCGAGCACACCGTCGTCGAGGACCTGTCGGTGAGCGTCCCGGACGCGCGGATCACCGCGATCGTCGGGCCGAACGCCTGCGGCAAGTCCACGTTGCTGCGCGGACTGGCCCGGTTGCTGCGCCCGAGCGCCGGGACCGTGCTGCTTGACGGCGAGGACATCTCCCGCCTCGCCCCGGTCACGCTGGCGACCCGGCTGGGGATGCTCCCGCAGCAGCCGGTCGCGCCGGACGGGATCACGGTGGCCGACCTGGTCGGGCGCGGGCGACACCCGCACCAGCGCTGGTTCCGTCAGTGGTCCGAGGCCGACGAGCAGGCCGTCACCGACGCACTGGCCGCGACCGGACTGGACGAGCTCGCCGAGCGCGGCGTGGACGAGCTCTCCGGCGGTCAGCGGCAGCGGGTGTGGATCGCGTTGGCGCTGGCCCAGGGCCCGTCGATCATGCTGTTGGACGAGCCGACGACGTTCCTCGACCTGGCCCACCAGCTCGACGTGCTGGACCTGCTGCGCCGCCTCAACGCCGAGCGCGCCACGACGATCGTGATGGTGTTGCACGACCTGGAGCTGGCCGCCCGCTACGCCCATCACCTGATCGCGATGCGGGACGGGCGGGTGGAGGCCGAAGGCCCACCGGGCGAGGTGGTCACCGAGGAAACCGTGCACCGCGTCTTCGGGGTCGAGGCCATGGTCATGCCGGACCCGCTCACCCACACCCCGCTGGTGCTGCCCCGCCCCCGGGTGTGACGAGCGTGGCATCGGTCGCCTACACAGGACGAACGTCACGTTCATTCCGGCACGGCGGCCGGAGGCGGGGGAGAATTGGTCCGTGGCTGGGGACGAGGGGTATCTGCTCGACAATCGACAGGGTCAGGCCGGCACGCGCTTCGAGGCGTTGGGCGAGCTGTTCGACCCCTCCACGTTCCGCCATCTCGCCGCCCGCGGTCTGGGTCCCGGGTGGCGTTGCTGGGGGGTCGGCGCCGGCGGCCGCAGCGTCCCGGACTGGCTGGCCGACCAGGTCGGAGCCGGGGGACTGGTCGTGGCCAGCGACATCGACACCTCGTGGTTGCAGGGCGGCGCCAACCATGCCGACCATCCCGACCAGCTGCGGATCGTGCGCCACGACGTCGGCGCCGACCCGTCCCCGGCCGCCGGACTCGACCTCGTTCACGCTCGGCTCGTCCTCACCCACGTCCCCCGCCGCGACGACGCCCTGCGGTCGATGATCTCCGCGCTGCGCCCCGGTGGGTGGCTCGTGGTCGAGGAGGCCGACCCCGGACTGCAACCGCTGCTCTGCCCCGACGAGTACGGGCCCGCCCAGCAGCTCGCGAACCGGCTACGCCACGGCTTCCGCACCCTGATGGCCGACCGCGCCGCCGACCTCGCCTACGGGCGCACCCTGCCCCGGCGACTGCGTGAGCTCGGCCTGCGGGAGGTCGGCGCCGACGCCTTCTTCCCGATCACCGCCCCCGCCTGCACGGCTCTGGAGATCGCGACCGTCGAGCAGATCCGGGACCGCCTGATCGACGGCGGCATCGCCACCGCCGCCGAGGTCGACCAGCACCTGGGCAACCTGGCGGCCGGCCGCGTTCCCGACCTCGCCACCTCACCCATGATCACCACGTGGGGTCGTCGAGAGTGACATGACGATCAGGCCCGCGACCGTTCACGCGGACGACTCGACGACGTTGCGGCCGCGCCGGCTCAGGGCGTAGCCGATCACCGAGGTGACCAGCGCCGATGGCCACAGCAGCGTCGCCAGGTAGCAGCCGGCGCAGAGCCTGCTCCACGCCGAACCTGGTTCGCCGGCGAACGGGTCGACGGCCGACCAGTTAAGGATGCTCAGGGCGCACAAGGCCGTTAAGACCACGGCGCCGGTGAGCGCGATCAGGCACACCAGCCCGGCGGGGAGCCGATGGCCCGCTCGGATCGGACTCCATCGGGGCACGACGTCCCCGCCGGGGCGGACCAGGCGCAGCGCCAGCACCGCGGCGAGGAGTTGCAGCACGGACAGCGTGAGGACATACGCGGTGCCGGGGCCGGGAATGTCTTGTGCGGCCCGCCAGGAGTCCGGTGTGCCGAGATCGAGCCCGAACCCGACCAGGGCCCGCCACAGCACGGTCGGCAACGCGGCCACCACGGCCGTCCAGGCGCTGGCGACCGCCCACTTCGGCACCGCCCTCGGGGGCGGCGGGTCGATCCTTCTCGTGTCTGTCATGGCAGCCAGGCTCGACCCCGCGCAGCGCCGGGAACTCCCGCCGCGGGACCAACCGCGTCCCCCGCGCGGGGGAGACCCTCGGGCCGCGCGTCGGTGACGACCGGCGGTGCGGGACGGGTGATCGTCGGGGGAGTGCGGACCCCTTCACCGGGCTCACACGGTGTGCACGGTGAAATGACATCGTGAGCACGCAACCCTCGTCCGGACCCGAGGCCGGGACCAGTAACGGAGCCGCGACGGGCACCGCCACCCCCGCGCACGACGCCGAGCAGCTCGAACGCGCGGTGTTCGAGGTCAAGCGGGTGATCGTCGGCCAGGACCGGCTGGTGGAGCGCATGCTGGTGGGCCTGATGGCCCGCGGGCACCTGCTGCTCGAGGGCGTGCCCGGCGTGGCGAAGACCCTGGCCGTGGAGACGATCGCGACCGTCGTCGGCGGCTCGTTTTCGCGCCTGCAGTTCACGCCCGACCTGGTTCCCGCGGACATCCTCGGCACCCGGATCTACCGCCAGGGCCGCGAGGAGTTCGACATCGAGCTCGGGCCGGTCGTGGCCAACTTCGTGCTCGCCGACGAGATCAACCGCGCGCCCGCGAAGGTGCAGTCGGCGATGCTCGAGGTGATGGCCGAGCGCAAGCTCTCGATCGGGGGGCAGACGTTCCCGATGCCGGACCCGTTCCTCGTGCTGGCCACCCAGAACCCGATCGAGAACGAGGGCGTCTACCCGCTGCCGGAGGCACAGCGCGACCGCTTCCTGTTCAAGCTCCTGATCGAGTACCCGAACGTCGAGGAGGAGCGCGAGATCATCTACCGGATGGGCGCGGAGCCCCCGGTGGCCGAGCAGGTGCTCCAGCCCGCCGACCTGGTGCGGCTGCAGCGCACGGCCGAGAAGGTCTTCGTGCACCACGCGCTCGTCGACTACGTCGTCCGGCTCGTCGTCGCGACCCGCACCCCGGCCGAGCACGGGCTGACCGACGTGGCCGGCTGGATCGCCTACGGGGCCTCGCCGCGCGCGTCGCTGGGCATCGTGGCCGCCGCCCGTGCCCTGGCGCTGGTCCGCGGGCGCGACTACGTGCTGCCCCAGGACGTGCTGGAGGTCGCGCCGGACGTGCTGCGGCACCGGCTGGTGCTGTCCTACGACGCCGTCGCCGACCAGGTCCCGGTCGACCACCTCGTCTCCCGAGTGTTGCAGACGGTGCCGTTGCCGCAGGTCAGCGCGCGTCCGAGTGCGGCTGCCACCTCGGTCCCGGCCGCCGCGCCCGCCGGCGGGTACCCGGCGCCGTCGTCGGTAGGTGGCCCGGCGTGACCACCGGCCCCGAGCCCGGGGTCGAGCAGGACACGAGCGTGGCGCCCGGGGCAGCGAGCGTGGCCGACGCCCGGCCCGCACCGGACCGGACCGCCAGCCCGGAGCGTCTCGAGGCGAGCCTGCGCGCCCTGGAGCTGACCGTCCGGCACCGCCTCGACGGCCTGTTGCAGGGCAACCACGTCGGCCTGCTGCCCGGGCCCGGTTCCGAACCCGGTGACGCCCGTCCGTACCAGGCAGGCGACGACGTCCGGCGGATGGACTGGGCGGTCACCGCCCGCACCACGGCCCCGCACGTGCGCGAGACGATCGCCGACCGGGAGCTCGAGACCTGGGCCGCGGTCGACCTCTCACCGAGCCTCGACTTCGGCACCGCCGACCTGGAGAAGCGCCAGCTCGCGCTCGCCGCACTGACCGCCGTCGCGCACCTGACGAGCGGCGGCGGCAACCGGATCGGCGCCGTCGTGACCACCGGCGCGACGACCGTGCGCCTGCCCGCGCGCTCCGGACTGGCCCACGCCCGTGGCCTGGTCCGCCGGGTGGCGGCCACCCCGCGGGCCCCGGACAGCAGCGTCAGCGGAACGACCCCCGACACGGTGGGCACCCGCGGTGACCTGACCGGCGCCCTGGACCAGCTGCGCCGCCCGCCGCGACGGCGCGGGCTGGTCGCGGTGATCTCGGACTTCCTCGGCGAGCCGGTCTGGGAGCGCTCGCTACGGGCGCTGTCCGGGCGGCACGAGCTGCTCGCGATCGAGATCGTGGACCCGCGCGAGCTGGAGCTGCCCGACGTGGGGACGGTCGTCCTGGCCGACCCGGAGACCGGCCGTCAGCGCGAGGTGGACACCACCCCGCTGCTGCGCCGCGAGTTCGCGGCCGCCGCGTCGGCGCACCGGGACCGGGTGGCGACGGCGCTGCGCCGCTGCGGATGCGCCCAGCTGACGCTGCGCACGGACTCGGACTGGGTCGCCGACATCGTCCGGTTCGCCGTGGCGCGCAAGCACGCCTGGTCGGGCGGGGGGCTCCGATGAAGTTCGTGAGCCCGTGGTGGCTGCTCGGCCTGCTCGTGGTGGCCGCGCTCGCCGCCGGCTACGTCGTGCTGCTGCGCCGGCGCCGTCGTGACGTCGTGCGGTTCACGAACCTGGAGCTGCTCGAGACCGTCGCCCCGCGCCGTCCGGGCTGGGTGCGCCACGTCCCGGCGGTCGCGATGGTCCTGGCACTGGCCGTGCTGACCGTGGCCCTGGCCGGGCCGCAGGCGACGGCCAAGGTCCCGCGCAACCGGGCCACCGTGATGCTGATCATCGACGTGTCGCTGTCGATGAAGGCGACCGACGTCGCCCCGACCCGGCTGGCCGCCGCCCAGGCCGCGGCGAAGCAGTTCGCCGACCAGCTCACCCCGGGGGTGAACCTCGGGCTGGTCTCGTTCGCCGGGACCGCGGCCGTGCTGGTCTCGCCGACCACCGACCGGGGCACCGTCAAGCGTGCCGTCGACGGGTTGCAGCTGGCCGAGTCCACCGCGACCGGCGAGGCGATCTTCACCTCGCTGCAGTCGATCGACTCGTTCTCCCGCTCGCTCGGCGGCGCCCCGGACCAGACCGGCGCGCCGCCACCGGCCCGGATCGTGCTGCTCTCCGACGGCACCCAGACCGTGCCCGGGCCGGACGGGGAGAACGAGCCGCGCGGGTCGTTCACCGCCGCCAAGGACGCGGCCGGGCGGCAGGTCCCGGTCTCCACGATCTCGTTCGGCACCAGCTACGGCACGATCGACCTCGACGGCAGCCGCACGCCGGTCGCCGTGGACGACGCCGCGATGGAACGCATCGCCCAGCTCTCCGGCGGGCAGTTCTTCACCGCCGCGACCGAGGGCGAGCTCAAACAGGTCTACGGGGACCTGTCCGAGGAACTCGGTTACGAGGAACGCGAGGTCGACGCCAGCAAGCCCTGGCTGGTCGGCGGCGTGCTGCTGCTCGTGCTCGGGCTCGGCGCCGGGATCGCGCTCGGCCGGCGCCTGCCCTGACCGACCCGTGCGTGAAAATCACCGCCCCGGCAGCGATATCCGCGCACGACCGGGGTGGGGTGCACCGCCAGAGGGTGACCGGGGTCGTCAACGACGGGCACCCCGCGTTCCGTGAGCACCTCCTCGGGCGGATCTCCTGGGCGGGCAGCGGTCGGCCCGCGCGGCAGGCACGCCTGGCCGCGTTGTTCGCCCGGATCGACTTCGGACCGGATCACCCGCCGGGACGGGCCTGATCCACGCCGTGCCCGCGGAGGCCGACAGTGAGCTCCGTCGTGCAGGACGACCCCGGCCGGGCCGGTGCGTTAGGTTCTCCGGCGTGGGACGCAGCGTGCTGGTGACCGGAGGAAACCGCGGAATCGGACTCGCGATCGCGAACGCGTTCGCCGAGCAGGGGGACCAGGTGGCGGTGACCTACCGCTCCGGGAAGGACGGACTGCCCGACGCCCTGCTGCCGGTGTACTGCGACGTGACCGACGCCGGCTCCGTCGACGCCGCCTTCACCGAGGTGGAGGCCGCGCACGGCCCGGTCGAGGTGCTCGTGTCCAACGCCGGCATCACCGACGACGGCCTGCTGATGCGGATGAGCGAGGACTCGTTCACCTCGGTGGTCGACGCCAACCTGACCGCCGGCTACCGGGTCGCCAAGCGCGCCTCGCGCGGGATGCTCAAGGCCAAGGGCGGGCGGATGATCTTCGTCTCGTCGGTGGTCGGGCTGACCGGCTCGGCCGGGCAGGTGAACTACGCGGCCTCGAAATCCGGGCTGGTCGGGCTTGCCCGCTCGGTGGCCCGCGAGCTGGGCAGCCGCGGGATCACCGCGAACGTCGTCGCGCCCGGCTTCGTCGACACCGACATGACCCGCGC
>JAKDNL010000617.1 GCA_030451825.1 Pseudonocardia sp.
TCTTCAACGAGGGCTACACCGGCGACGTCGACCTGGCGGCCGAGGCGATCCGGCTCACCCGGCAGCTGGCGTCGGCGAACGTGGGTGAGAGGGCCGATGACCCCGAGACCGCGGGGCTGCTGGCGCTGATGCTGCTGCACCACGCCCGGCGACCGGCGCGGACCCGGCGCGACGGCAGCCTGGTCCCGCTCACCGAGCAGGACCGCTCCCGCTGGGACACCGCGCTGATCGCCGAGGGCGTCGCCGTCCTGCAGGCGGCGCTGGGGCGCGACCGGCTCGGCGAGTTCCAGGCACAGGCCGCCGTCGCCGCCCTGCACGCCGACGCGCCGCACGCCGAGGAGACCGACTGGGTGCAGATCGTCGGCTGGTACGACGAGCTGCTCCGGCTCACCGGGAGCCCGGTCGTGGCGCTCAACCGGGCCGTCGCGGTCGGCGAGGCCGACGGGCCGGCGGCCGGCCTCGCGGCACTGGCCACGGTGGACCCCGGCCTGCCCCGCCACACCGCCGCCTCGGCGTACCTCCACGAGAAGGCGGGTGACCTGCCGACCTCGGCACGGCTGTATGCCGAGGCCGCCCGGGCGGCGTCCAACCTGGCCGAACGTCACCACCTCACCCGGCAGGCGGCGCGGATCGGCCAGGCACTGCGCGGGTGAACTTCAGCCCGTGGACGGGAGCAGCGGCCTCGGCTCGCCCAGCGCGTTCGCGATGATCGGCGGGATCTCCTGCTTGCCGGAGCCGTCGACGGCGATCACGACGTAGACGGTGCGCGCGTCGCACGTGACCTCGCGGCCGTTCTCGCCCTCGACCCGGACCTGGAAGTCCAGCGCGAAGCTGGTGCGCCCGATCGAGGCGGTGGACACCGCGACGACCGTGTCGTCCCCCCAGCCGACCCCGCCCCGCCAGTCGAGCTCGGAGTGCACGAGCTGCACGTCGTAGCCGGCGTCGAGCATCGTCCGGTAGGACAGTGCCCGGTGCTCGAGGAACTCGGTCATCGCCTCGTCGAACCAGGCGAGGTACCAGGCGTTGAACACGACGCCCTGGGCGTCGACCTCGTGGTAGCGCACGCGCACCGGGAACTCGAACGCGCCGTCGGCGGAGGGCTGGGCCATCGCACGAGGATAGGGCGGTTGCGGCTCCGGTGGCGACGGCTCGATCGCGTCAGGATGTCGTGTCGCCGCGGTTGCTCACCCGGTCGCGGATGCTGCGGTTGACCGCCCGTCCGAACGCGGTGACCACTCCGTGCACGGTGACCGGCTTGATCCGGGCCATCACGGCGGCGATCTTCTGACGCTCCGATGCCGGGCGCCCGCGGTCGCGGTAGGGCTGCAACACCTCGTCCTGGAACAGCGTCATCAGATCCTCGGCCAGCGCCGTGGTGTGCCGTTCGATGACGTCGTGCACCCGGCGCCACACCTCGGGCGACAGCCCGGAGTCGAGCGTGTCCAGCCCGCTGGCCAGCGCCGTCGGGCCGTGCAGCCGGTACCGGTCGCCGTCCAGCGCGGTCAGGGCGCCGAGCGCCTCCAGCGCGCGGACGCCGTCGTCGTCCAGGGTCCGGCCGGCGCGGCGGTGCAGCCCGTCGCGGTCGACGTCGTCGGGTTCCTCGGGGGCCCACGGGGTGAGCAGCGCGAGCTGCAGGGACAGCTCCTCCGGGCCCGCCTCCTGCGGGATCCGCTCCAGCTGCCGCTCGATCGCGGCCAGGGTGAACCCCAGCGCGGAGAGCTCGCCGATCAGCTCCAGGCGGGCGCGGTGGGTGGTGTCGTAGAGGCCGGTCCGTCCGCGCATCCGGGGCGCCGGGATCAGCCCCTTGCCGGCGTAGAACCGGATCGTGCGGACCGAGACGCCGGTGCGGTCGGCGAGCTGGTCGACCGTCAGCAAGCCCTCGTCGGGAGTGGTCGGCGCGGCCATGGCCGGAAGGCTACGTCATCCGGCGGCCCATATGACAGTGTCGCTGTCATATGGGCGGTCGGGTCTGCGACGACCCGTCCGGGCACGACTCCTTGACCTATGTGACAGTACTGCTGTAACAAAGCCGGGAAGAACATCGGCGCACTGCGTAACCGACGAGAGGTTCGGATGAGCGAGATCCCCGAGGCGTACATCTACGACGCGATCCGCACGCCGCGCGGCCGGGGCAAGGCCTCCGGTTCGCTGCACGAGGTCAAGCCGGTCTCCCTGGTGACCGGCCTGATCGACGAGATGCGGGCGCGTTTCCCCGAGCTCGACCCGGCCACGATCGACGACGTCGTGCTCGGCGTCGTGTCCCCGATCGGCGACCAGGGCGGTGACATCGCCAAGACCGCGGCCATCGCCGCGGGTCTCCCGGACACGGTCGCGGGCGTGCAGCTCAACCGCTTCTGCGCCTCCGGCCTGGAGGCCGTGAACACCGCCGCGCAGAAGGTCCGCTCCGGGATGGAGGAGATGGTCCTGGCCGGCGGCGTCGAGGCGATGTCGCGGGTGCCGATGGGCTCCGACGGCGGCGCCTGGGCGATGGACCCGGACACCTCGTACTCCACCGGATTCGTGCCGCAGGGCATCGGCGCCGACCTGATCGCCACCCTCGAGGGCTTCTCGCGGTCCGACGTCGACACGTTCGCCGTCGAGTCGCAGGCGCGCGCGGCCAAGGCGTGGGCCAACGGCTACTTCGCGAAGTCGGTCGTGCCGGTCAAGGACCGCAACGGCATGACCGTGCTCGACCACGACGAGTTCATCCGTGCCGGCGCGACGCTGGAGAGCCTGTCCGGACTCAAGCCCTCGTTCGAGATGATGGGCGAGCAGGGCGGCTTCGACGCCGTGGCGCTGCAGGAGTACCACTGGGTCGAGAAGATCGACCACGTGCACCACGCCGGCAACTCGTCCGGCATCGTCGACGGCGCGTCGCTGTGCCTGATCGGCACCGAGCGTGCCGGCAAGGCCGCCGGGATCACCCCGCGCGGGCGGATCGTGGCCACCGCGCTCTCCGGTGCGGATCCGACGATCATGCTCACCGGCCCGGCGCCGGCGTCGCGCAAGGCATTGGACAAGGCAGGCCTGACGGTCGACGACATCGACCTGTTCGAGATCAACGAGGCGTTCGCGGCGGTCGCCCTGCGCTACATACGCGACATGGGCATCTCGCACGACAAGACGAACGTCAACGGCGGCGCGATCGCGATGGGGCACCCGCTCGGCGCGACCGGCGCGATGATCCTCGGCACCCTGCTCGACGAGCTCGAGCGCCGTGAGCTGCGCCGCGGCCTGGCCACGCTGTGCGTCGGCGGTGGCATGGGCATCGCGGCGATCGTCGAGCGCACGTGAGGCCGGCGGCCGAAGGCCGAACCATTGACACAGCCTGAATCCCCGGAAGGACTGAATAGCACAGTGAGTGAGCAGAAGGCCGTCCGCTGGGCCCAGGGCTCCGACGGCATCGCGATCGTCACCCTCGACGACCCCGGCCGCAGCGCCAACACCATGAACGACCGCTACAAGGAGGCGATGGGCGAGGTCGTCGACGCGCTCGTCGCCGCCAAGGACGATATCTCCGGTGTCATCGTCACCTCGGCCAAGAAGACGTTCTTCGCCGGCGGCGACCTGGAGTCGCTGTCCGCGGCCAAGGCCGACGACGCACCTGCCGTCTTCGAGAACGTCACCGAGGTCAAGGCCCAGCTGCGCAAGCTGGAGACCCTCGGCCGACCGGTCGTCGCGGCCATGAACGGCACCGCGCTCGGCGGCGGCCTGGAGATCGGCCTGGCCTGTCACCACCGGATCGGGCTCGACGCCAAGGGCGTCGTCTACGGGCTGCCCGAGGTCACGCTGGGCCTGCTGCCCGGCGG
>JAKDNL010000618.1 GCA_030451825.1 Pseudonocardia sp.
CGCGAGCGACGGCGGCACCGCACCGCCAGCCCCTGGGCGTTGACTGCGGCCTAGTCGGAGAGCATTCCCCGATCGCGCGCCACGGACAGGGCGGCCGTCCGCGACTGGACGCCCAGCTTGTTGTAGATGTGCGCCAGGTGGGATTTCACGGTCGTGCGGGACAGGAAGAGCTGCTGGGCGATCGCGTCGTTGGAACAGCCCCTCGCCACCAGCTGCAGCACCTCGAGCTCGCGGCGGGTGAGCGCCACATCGGGCTTGCGGATCCGGCTGAGCAGCCGTTGCTGGATGGACGGCCCGAGCGTCGTCTCGCCGATCGCGGCGGCTCGGATCGCGGCGGTCAGCTCCTCGGTCGGCGCGTCCTTGAGCAGGTATCCGGTGGCGCCGGCCTGGATCGCGCTGAGGATGTCGCTGTCCGACCCGTAGGTGGTGAGGATGAGGATCGGTGGCCCGTTGCTCAACACGATGTCCCTGGTCGCGTCCGCGCCGCCGAGCCGGGCGTCCCCGAACCGCAGGTCGAGCAGGATCACATCGGTGGTACCGCCGGAGCGGAGCCAGGACACCAGCTCCTCGGCCGTGCAGAACTCTGCGACCACCCGCATGTCGGGCTGGCTCTCGACGACCGAGCGCAGCCCCGTGCGCACGACGGGATGGTCGTCGGCGAGCACCAGCGTGATCATCGGACGGCGTCCCCGCCGGTCCCGAGGAGCGCCGGCGTGGCGGACGGACGGCCGACCGGGATGCTGACGGCCAGCGCGGTTCCCTCGCCGGGGGTGGACTCCAGCGCGAGGTCGCCGCCCAGTTCGCGGACCCGGGAGCGCATCGCGGCGATCCCGAACCCGCCCCGCCCGGCCCGCGGTCGGGCCGCGACGGACGGGTCGAACCCGACCCCGTCGTCGACCACGTCGAGCACGACGCGGTCCTCGTCGTCGAAGCCGAGCGTGATCTCGACGTGCGATGCCTCGGCATGCTGGACGACGTTGGCCAGCGCGGACTGGGCGATCCGCAGCAGCGCGGTCTCGACCGGAACCGGCAACGCCCGCTGCTGTCCCGACGTGCCGACCCGCACCGACAGCCGCGGATCCTGCTCGCGGGACGCAATGGAGTGCAGCGCACCGACCAGCGTGACGTTGTCGAGGTCGGCCGGGGCCAGCGCCTGGACGAACCGGCGGGCCTCGCCCAGGTTGTTCTGCGCGGCGGTACGGGCCTGGCCGATGTAGTCGACGGCGCGGGCGTCGTCGGTCCCGACCGCGGTCTGCGCGGTGCGCAGCAGCAGCTCGATGGCCGAGAGCCCCTGCGCGAGGGTGTCGTGGATCTCGCGGGCCAGCCGCTCGCGTTCGGCGTGCACGACGCGGTCGCGTTCGGCGTGCGCGAGATGCTCCCGGATCTGGGAGAGCTCCTCGACGGTGCGTTGCCGCTCCTGGGCCTCCCGCACCAGCGCCTCGAATCCGAGGATCACCCCGACCGCGAGCGCCGCCCCCAGCACCGGCCCGAGCACGAATCCGATCGGCACCGCGCCGGACGTGGCGTTGGTCGACACCCCGTCCAGGACGGTCAGTGCGGTGGTGCTCGTGACGACCAGGATCCCGCGGTGCGGCCCGAGGATGTGCATCTGCAGCAGCACCAGCGGGAAACTTATCCACAGGGCGCTGGGACTCATCCACAGGAAGCCGGCCCAGAGCACGACCAGCAGCGCGATCCAGCAGCCCTCGGGCCACCACGCCCCCCGCCGCTCGGTGATGGGCCGGGTGTGCACGCGGATCGTGGCCCGGCCCACCCCGTAGACCGCGAGCAGCGCGGCGCCGAAGCCCAGCCCGCCCCACAGCCGCGCCGGGGTGTCGGCGGCCGACTGGACCATGGCCAGCACGACCAGCCCGGCGAACATCAGGTCCAGGCCGATCAGCAATGTCTGGGCGCCGGACGCCCACGTGCGCAGATGCACCCCGATAACGCTACACGCCGGCCGGATCCCTCCATCGGCCGAAAGGTGGAGATCCGGATCGTCCTCGGAGGTGTTCGCGGACGTGCCGGAGGCCGATGTCCCGGCCCCGATCCGGGACCACAGTGGTGGCCAACCGGCGAATACGAGGAGGGACACCAATGAGACGATTATTCGTCGCCGCGGCAACATACGCCGGACTCGGGTTGGCGGCGGGACTCTTCTATCGGGAGTACACGAAGCTGCACGGCTTCACCGGCGATACCCAGCTCACCGTGATGCACACCCATCTGCTGGCGCTCGGAATGCTGTTCATGCTGGTCGTACTGGCGCTCGACGCGGTGTTCCGACTGGACGGGTCGCGATCGTTCTCCTGGTTCTTCACCACCTACAACGCCGGAATGGTGCTGACCGTGGCCATGCTGGGCGTGCGCGGTGTCCTCCAGGTCAACGGCGTCACCGACGTCAGCGCGGCGATTCCCGGACTGGCCGGACTGGGCCACATCCTGCTGCTCGTCGGGATCCTGTGCTTCTTCGTATCACTGTCCGGCCCGCTGCGGGAGTTCACCGCGGCGCGCGCGGTTCCGCACGAATCCAACCCCGCTATCGACACGTCACCAAAGGTAGGTTCCTGATGCTTCCGATCGCGATCGTCCTGATCACTCTTGCGCTCGTCTGGTACACCGCCGGCGTCTGGGCCGAACGCCGTACCCGCTCCCTGAAGTGGTGGCATGTCGGTGCGTTCGCCGCCGGTCTGGCCTTCGACATCGGCGGCACGTACATGATGAGCCAGATCGCCGCCGCCGGCGAGCAGCAGCACACCGAGGGCGCCGCCGGGATCCTCAACACCGTCATGTCCGTGACCGGATTCATCGCCCTGATCCTGATGGCCGTGCACTTCACCTGGGCGGCCGTGGTCATGCTGCGGGACCGGGAGAACGAGCGCGCCAGCTTCCACCGGTTCAGCGTCGGCGTGTGGGCGATCTGGCTCGTCCCCTACTTCTCCGGCATGACCGCGGCCATGATCGGCTGACGGCGAACACCGCCGACCATCGCCGGCCGGGTGCTCGACCTCTCATTGGGAGCCTGGGAGCCGGTCTCCCGCGGACCCGGGAGGCGGTACCCGGCTCCCGGGTCCGACTCCTTCCAAGCGGGTCGACGCCGACACCGGCGGCGGCTCGGCTCCGCCATCGATGCCCTCCATGGTCAACGTGACCACAGCGCTGTCCGAACGCCATCCGAGAGCCCTCTTGTCACGTTGACCATGAGCACGGGTGCGGGACGCCTCACGCCAGTTGACGACCACGGCTCTGCCTGCGAACGTTTCCGCAGGTCATCAGCGGTGGGCCCCGTGGGGATCGAACCCACGACCTGCGGATTAAAAGTAGGTACCTGGAGTACCTAGCTTGACCAGGGGGAACACCGGCGGATCAGTCCGTTCGGGGCCTCGATCCGCAGGGTGAACCATCCGGCCCACGGGAGGGCCGGAGTGGACGACATCGCAGACCTCTTGACCGGCTGGCACCGGTCCCTACGGGCCCGTGGTGTAGGACCGCCAGGCACCGGAGGGCGGCGTGCAACGCCGAGGACGGCAGGGAGGACGCCAGGGGCCGACCGAATCCGCGGGTGGACTTGGGCGGCGGGAACGTTCCGGAGTACGTTCCTGCTCGTAGTGGGCCCCGTGGGAATCGAACCCACGACCCGCGGATTAAAAGGACGCGCGTGAACCTACACACGGCGCTCTACCTGCGCCGCTCTCCCGCGCGTAAGTCGCACCGGTGGCTACAAACCTCACGTACCGCCGCGAATTCGCACCACGAGTGATCCCACGGTGATAGATCCTATGGCGCCATGCGTCGGCCACGGGAG
>JAKDNL010000619.1 GCA_030451825.1 Pseudonocardia sp.
ACCTCGTGGCGGCGGAACCAGTAGTTCTCCTCGGCGATGCCGGGCACGGTCCGCTCGCCGGTCAGCGGTAGCGGCTCCATCGGGGCTGCCACGTGCACCACCACGCCCTCCTCGCATCGACGGACCGGGACCCTACCCGTCGGTAGCCATGGGTCCGGCCGGGATCGGGTGCGGGTCAGGAAGGGCCGCCGCTGACGCTGACCACTCCACCGACGACGTGCCGCAGCCAGGCCAGGATCACCGGGTCGTCGAGGGTGAGCGGGACCTCGGGGCCGGACCAGCCCATCGGGGTGACGGGGCGGTGCGCGAGTGCGTCCTCCAGCATCACGGCCAGTCCGTCGGTGACCCGGACACTGCGGCCGTCGTGGCTGACGACGCGGCTGCCCGGGATCACCTCCTCGGCGTGCACGCCGGTGCTCAGGACATAGCCCGAACCGAGACGGTCGTCGAACCCGGTCACCTGCACGCTGGTTCCTCCCACCTCGGCCGAACACCTCGACGGGAGTGACCGTAGCGAAGGTGCGGGGGTGGGTTACCGGCCGTGCGCCGTGACGTCGCGCGCAGGTGGCCGACGGCACAACCCGGCGTCCCCGAGCCGGTGACGAACGGCGAGCGCCCCAGGTGAGACGGGTCACCCGGGACCACGTTGCGAGCATGCTACTCGTCGGTAACAATCGAGATCACACCGCCCGACGCGCCGGAACGTGGTCGCGACTGGCAGAGTCGTCGCCGAACCGACGTCACGCGTTGCCGCGGCCGGCCCGCCCGGGCCGACGCGGTGCACGACCGTTACGCGGTGACGCGAGAAGGTCCGGTGCCGACGTGCCCATACCGGGCGTGTCGGTGCCTTCCCGGGAGACCGGGGCACGGCCGGCGCCCGGTGCGCCGGCCGACGTAGGAACTAGGCGGCGTGCGTGAGGCAGGCCGTCGCGGCAGGAGGTCGAAGAGGTCTGATGAAGATCGTCGCACTGATCAAGCAGGTGCCCGACACCTACTCCGAGCGCAAGCTCTCCGACTCCGACCAGACGCTGGACCGTGAGGGCACCGAGGCCGTGATCGATGAGATCAACGAGCGTGCGGTGGAAGCGGCGCTGAAGCTCAAGGAGGCAGGCGACGGCTCCGAGGTCGTCGTGGTGTGCATGGGTCCGGACCGGGCGACCGACGCGATCCGCAAGGCCCTGTCGATGGGCGCGGACGCGGCGGTGCACCTGTCGGACGAGGCCCTGCACGGTTCGTGCGCGGTCCAGACCGCGAAGGCGCTGTCCAAGGCGATCGGCACGGTCGAGGGCTGGAACCTGATCGTGGCCGGCGAGCAGGCCTCGGACGGGCAGATCGGCGCCGTCCCGGCGATGGTCGCCGATGTGCTGGGCGTGCCGTCGCTGACCCACGTGGTCGAGCTCGATGTGGCGGGTTCGACGGTCACCGCGAAGCGCGAGACCGACGACGGCGTGACGCGGCTGTCCGCGGAGCTGCCGGCGGTGGTGTCGATCGGGGAGAAGGCCAACGAGCCGCGTTACCCCTCGTTCAAGGGGATCATGGCCGCGAAGAAGAAGCCGGTGAGCACGCTCGACCTGGCCGGCGCCGGGATCGACGCCTCCGAGGTCGGTCTGGCCAACGCGCTCACGTCGGTCGTCTCGGCCGCGCCGAAGCCGCCGAAGCAGGCCGGCGAGAAGGTCACCGACGAGGGCGACGGCGGCTCGAAGATCGCCGAGTACCTGGTCGGCCAGAAGCTGATCTGACCCTCGCCCGACGAGATAAACATCTACCCAGGGAGAAGCGAACATGGCTGAGGTCCTGGTCCTCGTCGACCACGTCGAGGGCGAGATCAAGAAGACCACCTACGAGCTGCTGACCGCGGCGCGCACGCTGGGCGAGCCGTCCGCGGTCGTCGTCGGCGCGGCGGGTACCGCGGCGAAGCTGGCCGCCGGGCTGTCCGCGCACGGTGCGGAGAAGATCTACGTCGCGGAGACCGGCTCGACCGACTTCCTCACCCCCGAGGTGGCGGTGCTCCAGGCGCTGATCTCCTCGGCGTCGCCGACCGCGGTGCTGATCAGCGCGTCGGCGGACGGCAAGGAGGTCGCCGGTCGGGTGGCCGTGCGGACCGGTTCCGGGCTGCTCGGCGACGTCGTCGGTGTGGCCGCCGGCGGGGTGTCGCACTCGGTGTTCGGTGGTGCCTACACCGCCGAGGCGAAGGCGAACACCGAGCACCCGGTGATCACCGTGCGTCCGGGCTCGATCGAGATCGTCGAGACCTCCGGTGCCGGGGCGCAGGAGGCCCTCGAGGTTCCCGCCGCCTCGTCGCCGCAGGCGACGGTGACCTCGCGGGAGCCGGTCGAGGGTGGCGACCGCCCGGAGCTGACCGAGGCGACCGTGGTCGTCTCCGGTGGCCGGGGCGTCGGCTCGGCCGATGACTTCTCGGTGATCGAGGGTCTGGCCGACTCGCTCGGCGCCGCCGTGGGTGCCTCGCGTGCCGCGGTGGACTCGGGCTACTACCCGCCGCAGTTCCAGGTCGGGCAGACCGGCAAGACGGTGTCGCCGCAGCTCTACATCGCGCTGGGCATCTCGGGTGCGATCCAGCACCGGGCCGGGATGCAGACCTCGAAGACGATCATCGCCGTGAACAAGGACGACGAGGCGCCGATCTTCGAGATCGCCGACTACGGCATCGTGGGCGACCTGTTCAAGGTCGCCCCGCAGCTGCAGGAGGAAGTGACCAAGCGCAAGAGCTGACCCGGCTGTGCGCGGAAACCGTCGCTCCGGCAACGATATCCGCGCACGAGGGTCAGACGCTGTGACGTGACGACGCCCGGGTGCACTCGCACCCGGGCGTCGTCGTGTGTGGGGCCGTCGTTCACATCCCCGCGACCGGGCCGTCGCCTCCGGTGGTGATGTCCGGTGCCGTTCACCGTTGGGTCATCCGGGTGTCGTTGCGGACCCGTCGGGCGGACTCCCGCGGCCGGTACCCATACCCCCGTGACCACCCAGGTACTCGTCCGAACGCCGGAGGCGGCGACCGCCCGATACTCACTGCTCCTGACCACCGACGCCGATGACGTCGCCGCGGCCCAGGCGCTGCGGCACTCCGTGTTCGCCGGGGAACTCGGCGCCCGGCTCGACAGCCCCGTCGAGGGTCTCGACGTCGACCGCTTCGACGCGTTCTGCGACCACCTCGTGGTGCGCGAGGACGCGACCGGCGAGATCGTCGGGACCTACCGGATGCTGCCGCCGCACCGCGCCGTCGAGGCCGGCGGGCTCTACTCCGACGGCGAGTTCCGGCTCGGGCGTCTCGACCCGCTGCGCGACCGGCTCGTGGAGGCCGGCCGCTCCTGCGTGCACCCCGACCACCGGGCCGGGTCCGTGGTCGGGCTGGTCTGGGCGGGTATCGCCCGCTACATGCTGCTGACCGGCAACCGCTGGCTGGCCGGCTGCGCGAGCGTCCCGCTCGCCGACGGCGGGATGCAGGCCGCGGGCGTCTGGGGCAAGGCGCTGGCCGACCACATGGCTCCGGAGCAGTACCGGGTGCAGCCGCTGGTCCCGTGGGACGTCCGCTCCGCCCCGCGGCACCGCACGACCGCCCTGCCACCGCTGCTACGCGGCTACGTGCGCCTCGGTGCCTGGGTGTGCGGGCCGCCGGCGCACGACGCCGACTTCGGCGTCGCCGACTTCTTCGTCCTGCTCGGCCTGGACCATGTCGACGACCGCTACCTGCGGTTCTTCCTGGGCGCGGAGGCGGCGACGTGACCTCCGACGTGCTCGCTCCCACGCCTACCCCACCGTCCCCGCCACCGTCGCCCGGTGTCC
>JAKDNL010000082.1 GCA_030451825.1 Pseudonocardia sp.
CCCCCCTCTTGGGGGGTGGGGTTCTTGCTGGGGCGTTGGGTGTGGGGGTGGGGGGGGGGGGGGCGCCCCCCTCGCCGCCCCTCGACGCCGAGCTCGGACAGGAAGATCGAGGCGGAGAGGCCGCAGCCGCCGCCACCCACGATCAGGACAGGAACATTCACGTCAGCCACCGGCGTCTCCTTCGATCGCTCGGGTCATTCCGCTGCTCTGGTCGTGCTCGGGCTGGTCAGGCCTGGCGGAAGGTGTGCCGCATCCGGCCGATCCCCTCGGCCGAGGTGACGAGTTCGTCGTCGGGCCCGATGAGGAGCTTCGGATCACGCGACCAGCCGGTGCCCGAGGGCGTGCCCGTGAAGATCACGTCGCCGGGTCGCAGGGTCGCCACGGAGGACAGGAACTCCACGATCCGCGGGATCGAGAAGATCATGTCTCGGGTCCGCGTGCGCTGGACCTCCACACCGTTCAGCGCGCAGCTGATCTCGATGTCGTCGGGGTCGGCGAACTCGTCCGGCGTGACCAGCACCGGACCGATCGGGCCGAAGCCGCGGTACGACTTGCCCATGCTGAACTGTTGCGGGGCGGGCCCGGCGAGCTGCAGCTCGCGCTCGGACAGGTCCTGACCGACGGTCAGGCCTGCGATGTGCGCCCAGGCGTCCTCGGCCGTCACCCCCGCTGCCTCACACCCGACGACGGCCACCAACTCCACCTCGAAGTCCACCGACCCCTTGGGGAGATCGATGACCCCGGCCGGCCCGTTGATCGAGGAGGGGAACTTGGTGAACACGACCGGGATCTCCGGCAGGTCCAGACCCGCCTCCTCCGCGTGCTCGCGATAGTTCAGCCCCACCGCAAACACCTGGCTCGGACGCGGCGCCGGTGCATCGAGGGTGTCGAGGTCGAGGTCGAGGTCGACGTGATCGGCCGACGACAGATCGCCTGCGGCCCAGTCGACGAACTCCGCCCACCGCTCGTAGGCGGCCTGTGGCTCAGGACCGAAGCGTCCCTCGCTGGCCGCGGCGACGTCGACCACCCGACCGGCATCGACGACGACCGAGAGCCGGCCGGATCGGTTGACGATGCGCATGTGTTCCTCTCATCGCGGGAAGTTCATGGGCCCGACCTGCAGCGTCAGATGATGTGACGCTGCTCGGTCCAGAAGGCCCGCGAGGTCGTGAAGTCGTGAAGTCGCAGAACTTCCCCTCGTCCTCGACGAGGCGCCGAGCGGCCTCCTCGCCCTCCGGTCCGGAGAAGCCGGCCTGGACGTCCTCGATCGAGTCCCACCACGCCTCGGCGACGCCGTCCGGCGGGGTCTCGAACGGGATTCCGCGTGCGGCGCAGAAGTCTTCGTGGAGCTGGGTGTCCAATGTGTAGCTCTGGATGTACTGGCGGATCCGGACCGTCTCCCGCAGCTCCTTGACGAGCGATGCGTGCTGGTTCACCCAGTAGTCCTGGAACTCCGCCGCGGAGAGCTCGGGGCGGCGAGGGGCAACGAAGATCAGCTTGACAGGCATCTCGCACTCCCTTGTGTCGTGACGAACCTACGATAGCGGCCGATATTCGTTATAACAACGGTGTCCCCAGGTCGTGTCTGCCCTCGCCGCGCTGCGGTCCGATGCTTCATCGACGAGGTATCGCGCCGCATCAGCGACCTCCGAGGTACAGCTGCGGTGGACGTCAACGCCGATGCTGGGCTCGACTGGGATCCCAGCATGGTGAGCGCCATGCGCGGTCCACCCGTCGCGCGCGCCTGACAGAACTGGGCTTCCCTGTCCGTCCGCCGCCGACGCGACGAGAAGCCTGAGCACACCGCCCATCTGACGGAAGTGCTACTGGCTATCGCGACAGCGTCGCGGACAGCGGACTGCAGCGCACGGGCCGCCAGCTGACCCCTGCCGGATTGGACCGCCCACCGCGACGACGCCCGACGGCCGGGCCTGACCGCTGGGGCGAGGCCGGCGATCTTGCGGGAGCGGGAGCGGGAGCGGGACAAGCCGGTGAAGGCGTCGCCGAGGAAGTAGTGACCCAACCTCGATGCGGCATCGACGTGCCGGGGTGGAACCGGTCCCCCAGCCTGTAGAGAGCACGTCGGCAACGAACAGACGGCCGGCAAGGCGTGCGAGGCACCCCGACCACGCCGGATCCGCGGCCGAGGTCTCGGCGTGGCCGAACGCGCGGATCCACGCCGGTCGCGCCGATGCGCCGGTCATCCGGGGTGAGAGAGCCGGAGCGCCGGCGGTGCTCACCGAGGCCGAGGCACCGCTGGCCCGGGTGTCGGCCGGACTGCCGGACGCGCCGCCGTGCCGGGTGGACGTCGAGCTCGACGACGGCGACCGGATCGGGGGGACGTTCCACACCGACCGCGCGCAGGCCACCCGGTCGTTCCGCCGTTTCGCCGATCTCGCCGCGGACACGGTCTGCTTCGGCCACGATCGGCCGCTGCGCGGTCCGGAGACCCGGATGCTGCGCGAGGCCGCCTCGGCCGAGGTGGTGCCCGACCCGATGGGCTGACCCCGGTGGGCTGCCCCCGGGGTGGGCCGGCCCGCGTCCCCCGGGGGACCGCCCGCGTCGGGCCGACTTCCGCTCAGGACGCGACGGGCTCCCGGCGCAGCGACTGCACAACGGCGTCGACCAGCAGGAACACGATCAGCGACGCACCGAGCACCGGCAGCACCAGCCCGACGACGACGGCGACCGCCCCGACCGTGAGCACCGCCGAGAACGACGGCCGCGACCGCGCGCCGGGCGGACCGGCGACCCCGCCGCGGGTCGGACGGCGCAACCACCACATCCGGTAGCCCCAGACGACCAGGCAGATGATCCCCAGCGCGAGCGCGGCCAGCGCGACCTGGTTCGCCACCCCGAACAGGATTCCCATGTGCGCGTCGACGCCCCAGCGCGCGAGCTTCGCCGCGACCGGCCAGTCCGCGAAACGCAGCTGGTCGACGACGGTGCCCGACGCGGGGTCCACGGCCACCGAGTCCTGTTGGGTGGGCCAGCTCCGGGTGGTCTGGGCGACCGTCCAGGCCGTGCCCGGATCCGCAGGGACGATCTCCACCGGCCCGGCCATCCCGGTGCCGCGCGCGGCGGCGAGCACGCGATCGGCCTGGGCGGCGACGCCGCCGACCGGCGCGGGCCCGGTGGCGCTCGCCGGCAGGGTGGTGTCGCTCACCGAGGGAGTGGTCCAGTCGAACGCCGAACGCATCGTGTCCACGTTGGCACCGGCGAACTGGGACCAGGTCAGGCCGGTCGCGGACAGGAACAGCATCCCGACCGCCGCCCACAGCCCGACCGACCCGTGCCAGGACCGCAACCGCGCCCGTCCCGGCCCGGTGTCGCGCGGCAGCAGCGTCCGGCGGACCCGGTGCGCCCGACCGTGCCCATCCCCGTTCCGCCTGCGCTTGTCTCGTGCGCGCACGACCCAGATCGCCAGGCCGGACAGCGTCAGCACCCACAGCCAGGACGCCGCGAGCTCGGTGTAGATCCGGCCGGGGTCACCGAGCAGCAGCGAGCGGTGCAGCTCGTCGAACCACGCCCGCACCGGCAACCACTCGCCGTAGGTGTCCAGCGTGGCGTGCACCCCACCCGTCGACGGGTCGACGAACACGGTCCGCAGCCAGGTCTCGCCCAGGTTCGCGTCGAACGAGACGCGGGTGGTCTCACCCGGCGCCGGCGCCGGTCGGATCTCGGCGACCGGCAGCCCCGGCTGGGACGCGATCGCGGCCGCGACCTGGTCGCGCACCGGCACCGCCGGGCCGGTGACCGGCGCGCTCAGCACGTCGGCGTAGACGGCCCGGTCGATCTGCGGTGCCAGCGTGTAGAGCAGTCCGGTGGTGGCCGCGACCAGCAGGAACGGCCCGACGAACAGCCCCGCGTAGAAGTGCAGCCGGATCAGCAGCGGGCGCAGCCCGGCCCACCAGCCGGCCGCACCCGTGGGTGCGTGGGCCGGCGGTGCGGGCGTGTCGCCGGGCGCGGCGCCGTCCGGCTCGGCGCTGTCCGGCTCGGCGTCGGAGCGGGCGCGGGTGGTCTCGGACATCGGGGTGCTGTGCTCCTCGAGTCGGGTGATCGGCGGGTGCACGAACGGGACCGCGGGAGTGGAGCGGGAGCGCGGGGTCGCCGGCCGGCGGGGTCACCAGCCGGCGACCATCGCCAGCAGCATCGCGATCATGCCCAGCGCCATCAGGGCGTGACAGCCCGCGTCGGAGCGGTGGCCGAGCAGGCGGTGCGGCGCGGGGGCGGTGACAGTGCCGGCGGGTGCGGCGACGGCGAGGACCGTTCCGTCGGCGGAGGCGGTCTCCGAGGGTGCCGTGTCGGACGGTGTCGGCTCGGCCGCTGTGTCCGTGGTGGTGGTGTCGCTCGCCGGGGGCGCCCCGGCGACGACGGTCCGGGCGCGCAGGGCGCGGACCGCCCAGAACGCGGAGGTGGCGAGTAGGGCGGCGCACGCGCCGATCGTCAGCACGACGGCCCAGCCGGCCGGGCCGGTGGGCGCGGTCATGTCCATCGCGGTGCCGGCACCGCCGCCGTGCCCGCTGTGTGCCCCGTGCCCACTGCCTCCCGCGACCACCGGCATCGGCATGATCAGCGGCATCGCGGCCAGCATCCACACCATCGCCGCGGCCATCAGCGCGTGCGCCGAGCCGCCGGCACAGCCGTGCGAGCCGGTCCGGTACCGGCGCACCGAGTCCAGCACGAAGTAGCCGGCGAACACCGTGAACAGGATGATCGCCGCGGTGATGCCGGTCGTCCCGGCCCACATCCAGGTCATCACGAGCATGGCCACGCTCATCAGCAGGTGGGCCAGCTCGGCCATCCGGCGCGCGGGTGGCAGCGGGCCGGTCATCGCCGCCGACCAGCGCACCAGTGCGTAGGCCCCGGTCACGGCGAAGACCGCGGACAGGGCCACGGCAAGCGGCAGGGATGCGATCACGTCGGCTCCTTCGTGGTCGTGCACGCAGGTGGTCGTACGGAACGGGTGTCCGGTTCCTAGGACCTGCGCCACACGGCCGGAGTCATCGCCGTGGGGTCATTGTGCGCCGAGCGGTCCGGAGGAGGTCAGGCCCCGTCACGACATCGCCCGGGGGACGCGCCGCTGCCGCGGTCCGCGTCCAGCGCGTCGACCAGATCCTCGCGGGCCCGCGCCACACGGGAGCGAATGGTGCCGACCGGGCAGTCGCAGACCTGCGCCGCCTCTGCGTAGCTCAGGTCCAGCATCTGGGTCAGCACGAACGCCTCCCGGCGTTCCGGGCCCAGGTCGGCGACGAGCGCGCGCAGCAGCACGGCCTCGTGCGCGCCGGAACGCCCGGCCCCGGGGCGGGCGGCGCCGGCCCGGTCGAGCAGGCCCTCCCAGTCGTCGGCACCCTGGGTGCGCGGCCGGCGCACCGCCGTGCGGACCGCGTCCACCGAGACCCGGCGGGCGATCGAGAGCAGCCACGTGCGAGCGGAGGCGCGGGCGGCGAACGAGGGCAGTGTGCGCAGCGCCCGCAGGTAGGTCTCCTGGGCGAGGTCCTCGGCGTCGGCGGGGCCGGACAGGTGCACCAGGAACCGGTGCACGTCGGTCTGGGTCGCCCGGACGAACGCGGCCAGCGCCTCGGTGTCGCCGCGGCCCGCGGCGAGCGCCCACGCCGTCACCGTGGCGTCGTCGGGCCGCTGGGACATGCGCTCTACGGTAAACGCACCGCTGGTGCGACCCGTCATCCGGTGGTGGCGATCGCCGCCGGCCGGGAACTACCGGGGCCCCGGCGGCGACCATAGGGACATGCAGCACGACCCGCCCCCGGGCACCCCGATTCCGTGCGAGGAGTGTCGTGAGCGGGTCTCCGCCCGCTTGGACGGCGAGGACGACGCGTTCGACGCGATGGACGCCCATCTTCGCGGGTGCGCGCAGTGCCGGGCCTTCGCCGACCGGGCCGCGACCGTGACCCGACTCGCCCGGACGGGCGCCGCGCAGCCCGGGCCCGATCTGGTGGCCTCCGTGCTCGCCGCCGCCGACCTGCGCCCGGTCGCGCGCCGCCGGCGTGCGGGCCTCGCCGTGCGGGCCGGGCTCGGCCTGGTCGGGGTCGGGCAGGTCGCGCTGGCCGCGGCCGGTGTCGTCGGCGCCGCGTTCGCCGGTCACCTCGGTGTCGGTGACGTGCATATGGCCGGGGCCAGCGCCGCGCACTTCGCGCACGAGAGCTCGGCCTGGAACCTGGCACTCGGGATCGGGTTCGTGGCCGTCGCGCTGGGCGGTGCCCGGCTGGTCGCCGGGCTGGTACCGGTGATCGGGGCGTTCGTCGGGGTGCTGGCCGTGCTCAGCGTCGTGGATCTCGTCGCCGGGCGGGTCGACCCCACCCGGCTGCTCGCGCACGGGCTGGTGGTCGTCGGGTTCCTGCTGTTGCTGCTGCACCGTCGGGTGCTGCGCGACGACGGTGGCCGCGCCGCCACGCGTCCGCGGACCGACCCGGTGCGCAGCGACCCGGTGCTGCCCTGGTCCGGCCCGGTGGCCGGGCCCGGCGCGGTCGCGCACGCCGACCGTGCGGCCGTCCGGCGCGAGGCCGCCTGAACCATCCCGGCCGCCCGGGCCGTGCGCGCCGACTACGTGGCGACCGCACCCCTCGTGCGCGGAACTCGGGGTGCGGGGCGCGGTATCCGCGCCCGGCCCGCGGGGGCGGGGCGCCCCCAGTCCGGGCCCCCCCCCCCCGGGGGCGGGGCAGCCGGGGGGCTGGCCCGCACCCCCCCCCCACGGCCGGGATGGGGCAGGAGGTCGCGCAACGCCGAGAGCCCGGCGTGCACCTCGGCGAAGCTCGTGGACAGCGGGGACAGTCCGATCCGCAGCCCGTCCGGGGCGCGGTAGTCCGGGATCACGCCGCGTCGCCACAGCGGGTCGAGCAGCTCGGAGAAACCGGGCCGGACCAGCGTCACGTGCCCGCCGCGGCGGGCGTGCTCGCGCGGCGAGGCGACCGTCACGCCGCGCGGCACCAGCCAGGCGCCGGTCAGGTCCAGGGCGTAGTCGGACAGGCGCAGCGACTTCTCCCGGACGGCGTCGATGCCTGCCTCGGCCAGCATGTCCAGCGAGACCGTCAGGGGCAGCATCCCGAGCACCGGCGGCGTCCCGGACAGCAGGCGGCGCACGCCCGGCCCCGGCTCGTAGTCAGCGGCCATCGCGAACGGGTCCCGGCGGCCCGCCCAGCCGTGGATCGGCTGGTCCAATCCGGTGATCAGGTCGTGACGCACGTAGCCGAAGGCGGGGGAGCCGGGCCCGCCGCAGAGGTACTTGTAGGTGCAGCCCACGGCCAGGTCGACGCCCCACGCGTCCAGCTCGAGCGGCACCGACCCGGCGGAGTGGCTCAGGTCCCACAGCGCCAGGGCCCCGGCGTCGTGCGCGAGCGCGGTGATCGCCTCCGCGTCGGCGATCCAGCCGGAGCGGTAGGAGACGTGGCTGAACGTCACCAGGGCGGTGTCCGGGCCGACCGCGTCGGCGACCTGCTCCTGGGTGATGCCGGTGGCGGGGTCGGTCTCGATCCAGCGCAGCGTGAGCCCGCGTTCGGCGGCGATCCCGGAGATCACGTAGCGGTCGGTGGGGAAGTTGTCGGTGTCGCACACGATCTCGTGCCGGCCCGGGCGGGCGGCGACGGCGGCGCGGGCCAGCTTGTAGAACAGCACCGTCGTCGAGTCGGCCACCACCGACTGCCCGGGCGCCGCACCCAGGGCAAGAGCACCGATCCGGTCGCCGAGCGTGCCGGGCTGCTCCCACCAGCCCTCGTCCCAGCCGCGGATCAGGCGCCCGCCCCACTCCTCGCGGACGAAGCTCTCGATCCGTGCGGGCGTGAGCGCGGGCGGGCGGCCCAGCGAGTTGCCGTCCAGGTAGGCGACGACGCCCGGCGCCGGCACGAAGCGGTCCCGGAACGAGGCGAGCGGGTCGGCCGCGTCCCGGGCGTCGGGATCCAGATCAGTGGCGGTCACCGGGCCATCATGGGCCCGTCCGGGCCGACGGCCACACCCCGGTCCACGTGCGACGATCGCCGTATGGACTTCGAGCTCTCCGAGACCGCGGCCGCCGTGCAGAAGGGCATGCGCGAGCTGTGCGCGAACTTCGGCACCGACTACTGGTCGCGGTGCGACGCGCAGGAGCGATGGCCGGAGGAGCTGTGGACCGAGCTCGGCCGCGGTGGCTGGCTCGGGCTGGCCGTGCCCGAGGCCTACGGCGGCGGCGGGCTGGGGCTGTTCGAGCTGGCCGTCGCGATGGAGGAGCTCGCCGCGTCCGGCGCCGGGACCGCGGGCGCGTTCCTCTACCTGCTCACCCCCGGCTTCGGCGGGGTGACGATCTCGCGGCACGGAACCGACGAACAGAAGCGCGACCTGCTGCCGGGGATCGCCGCCGGCACCACCCAGACCTGCTTCGCCCTCACCGAGCCCGACGCCGGCAGCAACGCCCTCGCGATCTCCACCACCGCCCGCCGCGACGGCGACGACCTGGTGCTGCGCGGCCAGAAGATCTGGATCTCCGGCGTGCAACGCGCCGACTGGATGCTGGTGGTCTGCCGGACCACGCCGGCCGCCGAGGCGTCCGGGCGCACGTCCGGGTTCTCGGTGCTGCTCGTCGACGTGAAAGAGGCCGAGGCCGCGGGCACGTTGCAGTACACGCCGATCCACAAGGCCGGGAACCGGATCGTGAAGTCCAACCAGGTGCACTTCGACGACGTCCGGGTGCCGACCGACCGCGTCCTCGGAGAGATCGACGCCGGGTTCGCCGTGCTCTGGGACATCCTCAACCCGGAACGGGTGCTGGCCGCAGCGGGCGGGGTCGGGACCGCCGAGCTGGCGCTGCGCCTGGCCGTCGACTACGCCCGTACCCGCGAGGTGTTCGGACGCCCGATCGGCGCCAACCAGGGCCTGGCCTTCCCGCTGGCCCGGGTCAAGGCGCAGGCCGAGCTCGCCCGGCTGATGACGCACAAGGCCGCATGGCTCTACGACCACGGCCGTCCCTCCGGGGACGAGGCCAACATCGCGAAGCTGACCGCCGCGGGCGCCGCCTGGGACGCGGCCGACCGTGCCTACCAGACCTACGGCGGCATGGCGTTCTCCGAGGAGTACCCGATCGCCCGTCTGCACCGCGACGCGCGGATCGCGAAGAACATCCCGGTCGCCGAGGAACTCGTCCTGGCCCACATCGCGACCCAGGGACTGGGCCTTCCGCGCAGCTACTGAGTGCTCCGGCATCCCGGACGCGGTCCGGCTGGTCGTTCGCGCGCTCGTGGCGTGTCTGATGGCCGGGGGGACACCCCGAAGATCGCCGCAACCGGAGCAGAGGCGACAGATCTGTCGCGTTCCTGCCGGTTGTGCTGATCACCGTGCGCTGGGGTCGCCGGCCAGGGGCGTCGCCGGCCGATGACCGGTCACCAGGTCAGATCTGCCCGCCCGTGCGGGAGGCCAGGAGGCGGAACGCCGGGGTCGGCAGCTCCGGGGCGAGGTCGACCGCGCACGTGCGGTCCAGGATCCGCAGGGTCTGCGGGCAGGCGTCCGGGCCGTGGTCGACGTCGCGCGCCGCCCAGCCGTAAGGGTCCATGCCCGGGTGCACGGGGTTGCGGGCGTGCACCGAACGCCAGTTCGTGTAGACGTGCCGGCCGGTGTCGGCGAGGCGACGCACGCCGCGTCCGGCGCCGAACCGCACGGCGTCGGACTCCTCGGCGAACGCGACGGCCAGCCCGGTCGCGGCGCCGGGGTCGTGGTGCGGGACCAGGTGCGAACGTCCGGAGGCCAGCTGCCCGCGCAGCGCGTCGACCATGATCCCGCGATGCCGGCGGCGGCGGGCCAACTGGGCGTCGAGGTTCGCGAGCTGGGGGCGGAGCACGGCCGCGGAGAGCTCCGGCATCCGCAGGTTCACGCCCACGATCAGGCCGGCGTCGTCGCCGGTGAACCCGGGCCGGGAGTAGCTGCCCACGTCGTGGTACATCGACGCCCGTTCGGCCAGGGTACGGTCGTTGGTCAGGACCGCGCCGCCCTCTCCACTTCGGATGTTCTTGTGCTGGTTGAAGCTGAAACACCCGGCGTGCCCGATCGAGCCGACCCGGCGACCCTGATACGTCACGCCCACCGCCTGGCAGGCGTCCTCGATCACGGTCAGGCCGTGCTCACCGGCGACGGCCATGATCGCGTCCATGTCGCAGACCAGGTTCTGCATGTGCACCGGGATCACGGCCCGGCTGTGTGCGGTGACCTTCCGCTTGAGGTCGACCGGGTCCAGTGTCAGCGTCTCGTCGACCTCGACCAGCACCGGCACGGCACCGACGGCCAACGGCGCGGCGGCCGTCGAGACCCAGGTGTAGGCGGGGACCAGGACCTCGTCGCCGGGCCCGATCCCCGCTCCGACGAGGGCGGCGATCAGGGCGCTGGTCCCGCTGTTCACGGCGAGCGCGTGCTCCACGCCGATCACGCTGCGCAACTCGTTCTCGAACCGGTCGACCTCGGAACGTCCCCCGCCGGTGTATCGCCCCAGCTCACCGCGCCCCAGGACACGGACGGTGGCGGCCATCCCTCGCGCGGTCGTGGCCATCGCCGCGAGCCCCATAATCGTCCATCCCTCCCGACCCGGCGAAGCGCCGGAGCCAACCGCCCATACCGCCTGAATCGGACAGATACGACGTTAGCTACCGTCTCTCGGGCGCCCCGAACCGGCTACCCCGGTCCGGGTCACAGCGAGCCGGAAGGACGTGCCAGGCGATGGTGATCGATGTGCGAAGGGCACTGCCCGGCTCATCGTTCGAGGCCGAGGTCTGCGTGATCGGCAGCGGGCCCGCGGGGGCGACCGTGGCTGCCGAGCTGGCCGACCGCGGGCTGCGGGTGATCGTGCTGGAGGGTGGCGGTACCGGCCGGGACCGCACCGCGGACGACACCTACCGCGGCGTGGCCGGAGAGGGTGAGCACGATCCGATCGACGCGGTCCGCCAGAAGCGCCTCGGCGGGACGAGCGCGGTCTGGGGCGGCCGCTGCGCCCCGCTCGACGACGTCGACTTCTCCGCGCGCGAGTGGGTCCCGGATGCCCGCTGGCCGATTCCGCACGACGAGCTGCGCCGCTACTACGGCCGCGCCCAGCGACACCTCGACGCCGGTGACTGCGAGTACTCGGCGTCCGCGTCCGGGTTCCCGGACGCCGGGCCGGAGGTCGCCGACGCCGACGTCCTCCTCTCCGACGGCCTCTGGCGCTGGAGCCCGCCGACGACCTTCGCCCCGCGGATGCGCACGCTCGCACAGACGGGGCGGGTCCGGCTGTTCACCCACGCCACCGTCGCGCGGCTGGAGCGCGACCCGGTCAGCGGCGCCGCGACCGAGGCGGTCGTCGTCCCCCGCCGTGGCCTGGAGGTCCGGGTCCGGGCGCGCGAGTTCGTGCTGGCCGCGGGCGGTCTGGAGTCGACCCGGATCCTGCTGGCCTCGGACGGCTACGGCGGCAGCGGGCTGGGTGCGGGTATCGGCAACGCCTACGACCAGGTCGGGCGCCATTACATGACCCACCCCGTCGGCGAGGTCGGGCGCCTGCAGCTCACCGCGGCCGGGCGGGCGTTCGGGCTCGGCTACGCCGTCACCTCGGAGGGCGTCTACGCCCGCCGGATGCTCTCGCTGGCCCCGTCGGTGCAGGCCGAGCAGGGCCTGCGCAATCTCAAGGCCGCGGTCTGGTTCGCCGACCCGAAGGACCCGTCGCACCGCGACGCGCTGCTCTCGACGTTCGCGCTCACCTACTGGGGCATGGGGCGGGCCCGGGTCGGGTTCAAGTCGGCAGGCACGCACGCCCACTACGCGGACACGACGGGGATCACCCGGCACGTCCGCAACGTGGCCGGGGACCCCGGCCGGGTCGTCCGGTTCGCCCGGGGCTGGGCCCGGCCGCGGCTGACCGGCGAGCGACCTCTGCCGTCGTTCATGCCGCTCGACAGCAACCACTGCCGGCTGCGCTTCGACGCCGAACAGTCCCCGTCCCCGGCCAACCGGGTCATCTTGGACCGGGACCGCGACGCGCTCGGGCAGCGCCGGCTGCGGGTGGACCATGCGGTCTCCCCGGGCGACCGGCAGAGCATCGCCACGTCGCTGACGCTGATCGGCAAGGAACTCGAGCGGACCGGCCTGGCCACCGTGGACTTCTCCGACGTGGAGCGGGTCGGGGATCTGGCGATGACCGACGGCACCCACCAGATGGGCCTGCTGCGGATGTCGGACTCGCCGCGCGAGGGCGTCGTCGACCCACGGTGCCGGGTGCACGGCAGCTCGAACGTGCACGTCGCGAGCAGCGCGGTGTTCCCGTCGTCCGGCGCGGTCGGGCCGACGCTGGCCCTGGTCGCGATGGCCTGCCGCACCGCCGACGGGATCAGCTGAGCTGTTCGGTCAGGTCCCGGCGTTGTCCGGGGTCTTGCGCCCCACTGCGCGGCCGATGAAGAAGCCGACCGCGAGCCCGACCAGCGCCCCGACGATGAAGACCCCGGCCAGGGAGCCGAAGACGGCCTTGCCCGGACGGGTGACGGAGGCCCGCGCGAGGGCAGGGTTCCTGATGCCCACCGTGGGCTGATCGTCAGACCCTCCGGTCCTCGCGCGGGACCGGTCGCGGCCCGGCGACGTCGGAGTACGCGCCCTCCTCGGCCGGCGATGCGGCGCGGGAGGGCCGGGGCGCGCGCAGCAGCGTCGCCGAGAGCACGGCGCCGCCGACGAGCAGGCCCGCCGCCACCGTCATCGCGGTCCGGAATCCGGCGCCGAACGCGACCGGGTCGGTGTAGTCGTCGCCGGAGATCCCGGCCAGCGCCGGGACGAGCGCGACCGCGAGCAGCCCGGCGGCGCGGGCGACGGCGTTGTTCACCCCGGAGGCGACGCCGGCGTGCCGGTCGTCCGCGGCGTCGAGCACGGCGGTGGTCAGCGGGGCCACCGCCCCGGACAGGCCGAGCCCGAACACGACCACGGCCGGCAGCACGTCGAACAGGTAGGACGATCCGGGTCCGATCCGGGTCATCAGGCCGATCCCGATCGCGGCCACGAGCAGCCCGACGGTCATCGGGATCCGCGGCCCGATCCGCGCGCCGAGCGCGCCCATCCGGGCCGAGAGCAGCAGCATCAACGCGGTCACCGGCAGCAGCGCGGTCCCGGCGGCCAGCGGGCTGAACCCGGAGACCACCTGTAGTTGCAGCACCAGCAGCACGAACAGCAGGCCGAGCGCGGCGTACATCAGCAGCGTGATCACGTTGGTCGCGGTGAAGCGCGGGTTCGCGAACAGGTCACCCGGCACCAGCGGGGCCGGGGCGCGTCGCTCCACCAGCGCGAACGCCACCAGCGCCGCGACGCCGGCCAGACCCGACGCGAGAACCCCGAAGCTGGCGCCGTCGGTCCCGGCCGCGGTCAGCGACCAGGTGAGCGCGCCCAGCCCGGCGACGGCGAGCACGGTGCCCGGGACGTCGAGGTGGGCCGCGGCGCTCTCGTCGCGCGACTCCGGGACGTGGCGCAGGGCGACCACGACGATGACCACCGCCAGCGGCAGGTTGATCAGGAACACCGCCCGCCAGCTCCACTCCACCAGCCAGCCGCCGACGAAGGGCCCGAGCGCCCCGGCCACCCCGCCGAGCGCGGACCAGGCCCCGATCGCGGCCGCCCGGTCCCGCCCGCGGAACGACGCCGAGATCAGCGCCAGGCTCCCCGGCGTGAGCAGCGCGCCGCCGATGCCCTGCAACGCCCGCGCCGCGACGAGCACCTCGATCGACGGTGCCAGCCCGCAGAGCAGCGACGCGAGCGCGAACCACACCGCGCCGGTCAGGAACACCCGCCGCCGCCCGAACCGGTCACCCAGCGAGCCGCCGAGCAGGATCAGCCCGGCCAGCGTCAGCGTGTAGGCGTTGATCGTCCACTGCAGGCCCGCGAAGGACGTGTCGAAGTCGGCGCCGATCCGGGACAGCGCGATGTTCACCACGGTCGAGTCCAGCATCGCCATCCCGGAACCGAGCACGCACGCCAGCAGCACCCACCGCCCGGCGGCGGTGCCCAGACGCATGTCCGGGCCGTTCACCGGGCCGTCGGTCGCATCGCGCATGGCGAGAGTCTCCCGCGCCCGGGACCGCGAGGGCACGACGGGAAGCCCCGCGCTCACCACCGGCGGAGCGCGCCGGGTGGGCGATACCGGGGCCTGCGGGCGGACGGGGCAGGTGGCGCGTACTCGCGGGTGACGGCGAGCAACAACCGCACGGTCTCGGCGTGAAGTTGCCGCCCGGCGCCGAGCCACGAGACGAACTGCCGTAGCCCGAGTGCGGCGCGCTCGCGCTCCCCGTCGGGCAGCCGTCGGAGGAATCGCTCCATCCCGTTCACGACGGCGTCGACCTCGAGCAGGTCCGACAGCCCCGCCCCGCCGTGCTCACGCGCCAGCGGGCGCCCGGTGAGCTCGTCGGCGATGTACGGCCCGTCCGCGTCCAGGCTCTCCCGGAACCGCTCGATCACATGTCGGTCCCGGGCGAGCGTGCGCGCACCGACAGCGCGCTCGCGGTGGGCGAGGAACGCATCCAGCAGTTGACCAGCGGTGGGTGTCATATCGTGATGGTCCCGCCGACCCCCGACAATCCCGGGCCCACAGATGACTCGGGGCGTGAAACCGGGGCCGCGAGATGGACGAGCGCTCCGTTCATACGCCCAGGTTGGACGGGCGCTCCGTTCGTGCAGGACGTGGGGGACCGCAGCGGGTCGGGGCTCGAGGTGGCGCCGGATGCCCTCCGATCCCGGACGCGGTACCCCTCGTCTGCGGAGTCGCGGCCTTGTCACAGTGTGACCTAGCACATATGATCATCGAAAATGTGACGCATCCCTCTTCCTGGATCCGGACCTGGATCATGATCGCAACTGCTCAGCTCGCTCAGGGCCCGGCCGTCGAGACGTCCCGCTCGTTCGTGGTCGGGGTGGACGGCTCGGCATCCGGGCGGCACGCTCTCGACGTCGCCGCCGCCGACGCCGCGCAGGCCGGCGCCGACCTGGTGGCCGTCCACGTCCGCACCCGGCACACGGTTGCGGAGAGCCTGTTACGGGCCTCGAGCTACCTCGCCGTGGCGCTGGCCGAGGGCGAGGACTGGCGCGACGAGCTCGAACGGGACGCGCGGTCCGACTGCACCGCGATCCTCGGCCCCACGTCGTTGCGCTGGCGGTGCGTGGTCCTCGACGGCGACCTCGTCACCGAGCTGCATCGACTCGCCGTCGGTGCGCATGCGGCCAGGATCTACGTCGGTGCCCGCACCCGAGGCACGTGGCGGACCTCCCTGCACCACTGCCCCGCCCTGACGCTCGCACACTCCGTCGACCTCCCGGTCACCGTCGTCGAGCACGGCTGAGCCGGTCGCTGTTACACGAACAGGCGCACGCTCGCGACGGCGGCGGCGTAGTCCACCAGGAGCCCGACGGGCATCGCGGCAGGATGTGCGGTCACTTCGTCGTGGACCACCCGTTACAACCGCGTGTGCCTTCGTGCTCGTCAGTCCCGCTGCGCGGGCGGCAGCGGGTCGTGGCCGGCGTCGACGAGCCGGGCGTTGAGGAGGTCGAGCATCTCGCCCCGCCCGATACTGCCCGGCCGGGGCGATCCGGTGGCCTGGATCTGCGCGGCGACCGCGAGGGTGTGGAAGTACGAGCCGGGAAGAACGCGTAGCCGTGCTGGCGGCGAGTTCCTCCAGCTCGTCGAGGCCGGCCGACGAGCCTCATCTGCAGCACCTGCCACCGGAACCTGTGCGAAGTCGGTCGGGGCGGGGCGATTCCCACCCCGCTGGGCCGCTGGGGGCTGGACGGGCTGTCCACCGGATCGCCGTTCTCGGTGCGTGACGCCGTGGCGCGGTTCGCGCAGAACTACCGCCGGTACCTGGCAGGGGAGCCGTTGCGGGACGTGGTCGCCACCCCCTGACAGGTCGGGGTGAACGGGTCGAGGGTCAGGCCCAGCCGGTGTCCACCCTTTCCAAGCCGGACTGCCCGAGCGGCAGGCCGTTCGGTCCATCCCTCACGATCGGGCACCTCGTGTCGATGTCAGCCATGCGAGGTCGGCCACGGCCTGGTGCCGCGCGTTCGTGGCGCGTGTGAACAGCTCGTCGGTTTTCGTCAGAGTCAGGGTGTACGGCCGCCCCTGCCGCCGGGTCTGGTGGCGCACCGGCAGCCCTGCGGAATCGATCCGGATGTGCACGTGCTGGCGTCCGTCTTTCGCCAGCGGCCACTCGAAGACCCGCTGTGATCGGGAGCCGAGGAACGTCCCCGCTGTGTCGCAGAGGCCGCACCCGCAGCCGGTCCATTCGATCGACCAGTCGTCCTCGTCGCGCAGCGGCCGCCCGATGATCGTGTTGAGCCGCTCCACGCAGTCCCGGGCGACCGTGTCGAACCCCGCCGCCCGGCGCGCGTCCGCCAGACGCAGCGCGGGCATCAGGCACTCCAGTATGTCGTCCCCGGACTCGCGCAGGGCTGTGGTGATCTCGTCGCGTAGCTTGTCGTCGGCCGCGTCCAGCAGCCCCACCAACGGCGAGCTCAACCTCTCCAGCCGCGGCTGGCGATCCTGGCTTCGCGGGTTGGTGACCCAGAGCCGAAGCTGGTCGCTCATCCAGCGCCAGGCTCCGGCGGCCAGTAGCCGTGCCACCTCCGGCCTGTCGCTGGTACGCAGCGCCCCGCACAACCCCGCCAGACTGGTGTCGATCCACTCGGACAGGTCGGATCCGAAGTGGTTCGTGGGCCCGAACCACCCGTCGACGACGCTTCGCGTCCAGTCCTCGCCGTACCGCCCGGCGGCCGTCGCCAACCCGCCCGCATGCTCGTGCGTGAGGGTCTCCGCACGGAACGGTTCCAGCAGCATCGCCGCCGTCCCGGCGGCGTCCAGGCCCGCCGCCACGTCCAGGGTCGCGCCGAGCAGTCCCGCCTGTGCCCCGATCCTCTGCCAGAACGGCGCGAGCGATTCCGCCGCGGCTCGTGCACCCTCCAGGTCTCCGGCGTCGATGCGGTCGCGGAGCTCGTGCAGAGCCCGCTGCGATCCGGCCTCGGCGCGCGCCGCGAACGCCCTGTCCTGCGGCCAGACGACGACCGCGGCTCGCCGGTACCACCGATCCAGCGTGTTGCCGTAGTTGCCCATGTAGCCCTCGTACTCGGACTGGTAGGGGGTCAGGCTCACGCTCGGGGTGGTGGCGCACACCTCGTAGTCGGAGACGTGCAGCGAGATCGGCTCGCCGCCGGTGCCGTCCGGGCTGGTCCACCAGCCGAGGGTGATCTCGTCGTCGATCAGCTCATTGAGCTGAATGTCGGCGGGGTCCTCATTCGTGCTGCGGTCCTCCTCCTCCTCCTCCTCCTCGTCCTCGTCCTCGTCCTCGTAGTAGTCGTGGTCGTCCCACGGATCACCGTCGGAGGGCAGGGCGTCCCAGGTCTCCTTCACCTCCGCGAGTGCGAGCACCGTCTCGCACCCGGCCTGCTCCGCCGCGGCGCGTAGCTGCTCGGCCCGCTGCGCGTCGGCGCCCTTGAGCCGGCGCCAGTTCAGCCCTCGTTCGGTGTATTCGTGGTCGAGGAGGAAGACCAGCCGGTTCGGCAGGCCGACGTCGCGGGTTCCGTACCGCGGGGTGGCCGGCGTGGTGAAGTGCTCGGTCAGGCGGTGCGCCAGCTCGGTCGCGGGGCTCGCCTCCGGAGCCGGGGCCGCGGTGCCGGCGAGCAGGTTGAACGTGAGCGTCACCCGGTACCCGGATCTGACCGGTGTGACCTGGTGACGACAGTCGGCGTAGAACCCGACGAAGGTCAACTCCTCCTTCGAGGCCCGGTATGCGGTGCTCTCTCCGGCGTGGTCGATGACCAGCTCCCCACCGGTGTGCGCCGAAGGGAGTGACACCACGAGCGTGCCCACCATCGCGTCGTCCTTCTCCGAGTCCTGGTGGGGGAGAAAGAACTGTCCCTTGCCGTAGACCAGCATTGTTGGCAGTTCTCCGTGGGTCGGAGACCTGTTGCAGGATGTCGCCCGATCCGGGTGATCTTG
>JAKDNL010000620.1 GCA_030451825.1 Pseudonocardia sp.
CGCGGCGGGCCGGATGCGTGAACGGGGGTGGACGAGAGCACCGCTCGTGCGCCAGGGCTGGACGAGAGCTCCGTTCGCGCACCGGGGTTGGACGAGCGCCCCCCCGTTCGCGCACCGGGCCGAACAGGCGCCCCGTCCGCGCACGGGGTGGACGACAGCTCCGTTCGTGCGCTGGAGCTGGACGACGGCTCCGTTCGTGCAGCCTCGGCGGGGGTCGGTGACAACGCTCGTTGCGCGACCTAACCTCCCTGCGGGACCGGCGCCACCTGCGGCGCCGGGATGCACGGTGGGGGTCGGGCCGTGGTCACAACCGAGAAGCCGAGAGAGCCCGAGAGGCCGCCCGGCGGCGGCGTGGCCGGTGTTCGCCGCGGTCGCCTCCTACGCGATCGCCTACCGCTTCTACTCCCGCTACATCGCCGACGAGGCGCTGCGCGTCGACGACTGTTCGCGATCCTGATCGTGATCGTGCTGGCGGACTCGGTCCGGGTGTGGATCGCGGCGCTGCGCGGGAAGCCGCTGTCCAGCGGGTCCGAGGACGCCTACGTGCGCTCGGAGATCTGGGCGCCGTCCGGGCTGGTGCCGACTCGCGAGGAGCGGGAGCATGCTCGCGAGCTCGCCGGGTCCGGGAGCGGGACCGGAGGGAGCGGAGCGTGAGCGTTCGGGAGCGGCTGTACGGATCTCTGGGCGCGGCCCGGCAGCTGGTGCGGGAGATGGCCGGCGAGCGCGACTACGAGAACTATCTGGCCCACCGGGCGGCGCACCACCCCGGTGAGCCGGTCCAGGGCGAGCGGGAGTTCTGGCGGGAGCGCACCGATCGGCAGGACCGGAACCCGACCGCACGATGCTGCTGACCGCCACGGCCGGATTTTTCACCTGATCGGACCAGTAGGGCGCGCAGAGTGATGAAAGACCGGCGAGATGTACGGCCGGCCGGGTGGCGTCATTTCCGGATCCCGTGCTGATCAGGGGGATCCCGTTGCGGGGCAGGTACCCTCGACGCGGGACTCACGTTCCGGTGCGCCGGGTTCAGGATCGTCCCCACGGTGCTCCGATCGGACGCGCCGCCGTCACACGGTGTGACGGTGAGCGGATCCACGGCGGGCCGCGGCGCCCCCGCGACGGAACACCGGTCGATCCCCGGCGATACACGCCGTGAGCGTCGTCCCGTGTACGGCGGCGCAGCGGAGGTGTGACGAAGGTGCTCGATGTACGGGTGTCCGACGGTCCGGACCAGGAGTCGCTCGTCGCGTTCACGGACCGGCTGGCCGCCACCGGCCGGGCCAGGGCCGCGCTGCGGGCGGCGCGCACACGTATCGCCGAGGACGTGCGGGCCGGGCGGGTACCCGCCGGTCTGGGCCGGCTCGCGTTGTCGTTGAACACGCCGTTGCCCCCACGCCCGCGCCGACCCTCCGAGGAGCCGGAGGAGCTGGCGTCGGTCCTCGCCGAGGAGGGCCTGGTCGTGCTGTCCGGGGCCTCCGACGACGAGCTCGTCGAGGCGTTGGACGCGCTGGTCGGACGCGGGATGCGGGTCGTGGTCACCGCGGCCGACGGTGTCCCGCGCGCCCTGCGCGGTCGGCTGCCCCCCGCCCTCGCCGCGCACGCCGTCGAGAAGCTGCCCTCGCTCGACCCCGCGGACCTGCGCCGGCTGCGTCGGCTGCTCGCCACCTCCACTCCGGAGCGGCGGATCCGGGATCGGCAGGAGCTGCCGTCCTCCGACGTCCTGCCGGCCCGCGAAGACATCGCCGGGTGCTGTGCCCGTGCGGCACGCACGATCGACGGGGCTGACGCCGAGGAGGCCCGCGTCCTGCCGTCGCTGCTGCGCGACCTCGATGCCGAGCGCCGCGCCGCGGTGACCCAGGTCGGACGGTGCGTGGACCGTTCGGTCGGCGGGCTGAACGCCTCCTCGCACGCGAGCTGGCTGCGTCCGGCCGTCTACCAGCTGGTGCACAACGTGCATCGCGCCGAGTACGAGGAGCTGCTGAGCCTCGCGGCCCAGCAGCGTGACGGCCTCGAACGTTTCACCGCCGGCCCCGAGGTGATCGAGACCGGCCCGATCCCGGCCGACGCCGCCGGGATCGTCCGCGGGTACCTCTCCTTCCTCGCCGAGGGCGGGCGCAGCCGCACCTACTTCCGGCCGCCTGCGCAGCGCGAGGCCCAGCCGGTGCTGAACCTGTTCCTGGTCGACGGCTCGGTGCCGCAGTCGGAGGAGGAGGTCGGCGCCGTCGCGTTCCACCTCGACCTCGCCGCGCGCCACCGTGGGATCGACCGGATCTGCCAGGGGCTGGGCGTGCCGACCCCGCACGGCGCGGACGACCTCCGCGAGCTGTGCGACGCACTCGACGTCGGCGCCGCCGCGGCCCGCTCGGTCGGGGCGCTGCGCCACGACGTGCTGTTCCTGCACCAGGGCTCACCGATCGTGGTGCCGGACCTGCCGGCCGCCGAGCGGGTCGCCCGCGCGATCGTCGACTACGACGACCACGGCGACCCGGCCGAGGCCGCCGACGAGCTGGACCGCCAGGCCGACGAGCTGGCCGGAGCCGTGCCGGCCGGGGCCATGGCGCCCGAGCACGAGCGCGCGGTCGCTGCGCTGCGCGCGCACGACGGGGACGCCTACGCCGAGGCACTCGACGAGCTGGAGGCGGCCCGTCGTGACGCCGCCGACCTGCAGGCGTGTGACGAGCTGCTGGCGCGCCTGCGCGCCGAGGCGCCCGCGCTCTCGGACGCCTGGGCCGCGGGGAGCGGGGCCCGCGGGAACGGCTATGGGCTGCTCTGCTTCGCCGGCTCGGACGCCCTGCTGTCCGGGCTGCCGGCCGCGGACAGCGCCGACCTGGTCGTCGTCCTCGGTGCGGGTGCGCTGTCGGCGGACGCGCTGTTGCTCACCGCTGTCGCGCCGCGGATGGTCGCCGTCGTCGGCGACGAGCCGCGGGCGACGTCCGGCACCACGCTGCTCGAGGTGCTCAACCAGGCCTCGGCGCGGTTCCTGCGCGGCCGGGCCGGCAGCACCCCGGAGGCCGCACCCGACGGCGACGCGGTCGCGATCCCGGCGCAGAACAGCGCACGTGGCAATGACTGAGCGGCCCCGCACTGGGTGGGGCGGATCCGGCAGGCCGATCCCGGCCGCGGCCGATGCTCAGCCGGGGCCGACCGACCGGATCGCGCCCTCGATCCGCTCCAGCAGGACGAACGGGTCGTCGGCGGAGGGCTCCTGGCGCTCCCACCGCGACTCCCGTACCCGGCCGGGAAGGAACAGCGACCAGCGTCCGGGCTCCGGGGTGTTCGCGCGCAGCTGCGCCAGCGCCGTCGAGGACCATGCGGCGCCCAGTTCGGGGAACGTGGGCGGGCGCCGGTCCAGAATCGTGATGGTGGAGCCGGTCGTGGTGTAGCCGATCCGGCGGCGTCCCTGTTCGTGGTCCCCGACCAGGTCGGAGCACCAGGTCGCGAGCTGTGTCCGGACCTCTTCGGGAACACCCATGGGCGGATATGGTCCACGATCCGGGCTGCGCCGGGAAGAGCGGGCACCGACTACCGTCGCGGGTATGGGTGAGCAGCACGAGGTGAGCCGGTTCGGGCACGTGGAGGCGGCGGACCTGCCGCCGGACCTGGCCGAGCGGATCGGCGCGATCGCCGAGAAGTCGGGGTTCGTCCCGAACGTGTTCCGGGCACTCGGGCGCCGTCCCCGGGAGCTCCGGGCGTTCCTGGACTACCACGACGCGTTGATGGACTCGGACGACGGACTGAGCAAGGCCGAGCGCGAGCTGGTCGTGGTGGCCACGTCCGGGGCGAACCACTGCAC
>JAKDNL010000621.1 GCA_030451825.1 Pseudonocardia sp.
GGCGCGCACGGCGTCGCCCGGCGCGATCGGGGCCGGGACGGTGGTGGTCCCGGTCGTCACGACGCTGCCCGCCTCCAGCCGCAGGCCGTAGGTGGGCAGGGCGTCGGCCAGCCAGGCCAGGGCCGTGCGCGGGTCGCCGAGGACGGCGGCGCCACTGCCCCGTGCGACCTCCGCGCCGTTGATCCACAGGGCCGTGCACGTTGTGGACAGATCGAGATCCCGCCAGCCGGCGATCTCCGGGCCGAGCACGAACCGGCTCGCGCACGCGGCGTCGGCCAGCAGTTGCGGCGCTCCGGCCGTCTCGAACGCGGCGAAGCGGGAGTCCGGCAGCTCCACCGCGACGTGCAGCGACGCGACGGCGTCGAGCAGCGCCTGTGTCCCCACCCCCGCCTCGACGGTGTCGCGCATCCGGAACGCGAACTCCGCCTCGGCCACGGCCATATGCAGGTCGTGCGCGGGGACGACGTCGCCGGGCGCGTGCCGGAACCGCTCGAACAGCAGACCGGGCAACGGCTCGTCGACGCCGATGTGAGCCTGCCCGGCGGCCGCGGTGGCGGCCAGCTTCCAGCCGTAGGCAGGCCCGGCGCGCTCGGCCAGGCGCTGCTGCGCGGCGAAGCCCTCGGCCAGGGTGCGCGGGCGCAACAGCTCGGGCAGCGACGTGATGCGCTCGCCGGTGGTCCAGGCCTGCCACAGGGCACCGGCGGTGCCGTCGGCGCGGACCAGATCGACGGCCTCGAGATCCGGTTCGTGCGGTGCGGACATTCGGGGGATCCTGCCAGGTCGTCCGGTCGCCGCCGCGCGCCACCGTCCCCGGCCGTGCGCGGAGATCGCTGCCCGGATCGCTATTTCCGCGCACGAGCCATGGTGGCCGCGACCCGGGCGACCCTCGGATCGGCCAGTGCCTCCTCCAGCGTCACCGGTAGCGGGATCCGCCAGTTCGGGTACTCGTCGACGGTGCCGGGCAGGTTCGGCTGCCGGGTCTCGCCGAGCACGTCGTAGAGCGAGGCCAGTGCCAACCGGCACGGCGACGACGCGAGCATCGTGTGCATCGCGACGACGATGTCGTCCTCGGGCGCGTCCGCCGAGGCCAGGTGACCCTCGTCGACCAGCAGCCCGACGAGCTCGGCCCGCTCCGCGGCGGCTTTCGCGCGCTCGGCGTCCGCGTCGTCGAGCAGGCCCAGCTCCGCGCGCACCCGCACCTGCTCGCCGCGCAAGAACCCGGGAGCGGTGGGCAGGTCGTGGGTGGAGATCGTGGCGACCGAGCCCTCCGGCCAGCGCGCCGGCGGGGTGATCGGGCCGTCGTCGCTACCGGTCTCCGGGTCCGGGTCGCGGGAGAACCAGAGCACAGTGGAGCCGAGCACGTGGTTGTCCGCCAACGACTTCCGGACCTCGGGCAGCACCGTGCCCAGGTCCTCCCCGACGACGACGGCGCCGGCCCGGTGCGCCTCCAGCGCCAGCACGGCGAGCATCGCGTCCGCGTCGTAGTGCACGTAGGTGCCACGGTCGGCGGAGCGGCCACGGGGCACCCACCACAGCCGCCACAGACCCATCACGTGGTCGATCCGCAGGCCGTCGGCGTGGGAGAGCAGCGCGCGCAGCATGTCCCGGAACGCGGCGTAGCCGGTCGCGGCGAGCCGGTCCGGACGCCACGGCGGCAGGCCCCACGTCTGCCCGCGCTGGTTGAACGCGTCCGGCGGGGCTCCGACCGAGGCGTCCAGGACGAGCACGTCCTGCAGCGCCCACGCGTCGGCGCCCTGCGGGTCGCAGCCCACGGCCAGGTCGTGGATGACGCCGACCGGCATGCCGACGTCGCGGGCCGCGGCGCGGACGTCGGCGAGCTGGGCGGCGACCTGCTGCTGCACCCAGCCGTGGAACGCGACCCGTGGGGCCAGCTCGGCCCGCTCCGAGGCGACGGCATCGGAGCCGGGGTGGCGCAGTGCCTCGGGCCACTGCTGCCACAGGCCGCCGTGGCGTTCGGCGAGCGCGCAGAACGTGGCGAACGCGTCCAGGTCGGGATCGGAGCCCGCGGGCTCCGGGCGTCCGGTGGCGCGCCAGAGCGCCTCCAGTGCCGAGCGCTTCGCCGCCCACACGCGGTCGTGCGGGATCCGGTCGCCGGACTGCTCCGGACTCAGCGCGTCCACCTCGGCGCGGGTGGCCGGGTCGGCGCTCGCGTAGGCCGGGAGGTCGGTGACCCGCAGTGCGAGCGGGGTCGCGAACCGGCGGCTGGACGGCGTGTACGGCGAGGGCTGCACCGGTGGGACCGGCGTGATCGCATGCAGCGGGTTGAGCAGTACCGCGCCGGCGCCCTGCTCGCGGCCGGTCGTCGCGACGAAGTCGCCCAGGTCGCCGAGATCGCCGATGCCCCAGGACCGGGCCGAGTGCAGCGCGTAGAGCTGCAGCATCCAACCCCAGGTCCGGGGTGGGTCCGGCAGCGTGGGTGGTGCGACGACGACGGTGCATCGTGCCCGGGCGGCCTCCAGCTCGTACCAGCCGGGTTCCAGGCCGGCCGGGATCTCGCCGTCGACGTCGCGGAGGGTGCCGTCCTCGGCGGTCAGGACGCCGCGGCCGGCGATCGGACGGGCGCGGTCGGTGCGCATCCCGATCGTCGGGGGCAGCGTTGCCGCGGACGCCCTTCCCCGGGCCTGCGCGAGCGCGTCGCGCCGGGCCTGCGGGGTCGTCACGTCCACCTCGAGGAGCCCGAGCACGTCGATCACCACATCCGCGTCGACGTGCACCTCCCGCGCTCCGCCGTCGAGGTAGGAGACGGCGACACCGTGCGCGTCCGCGATCTCCGCCAGCTCGTCGTCCACCCGGGTGCCGGGCCCGCCGTCGTGGGTCATGGGTCGATCCTGACTGATCTCCCATCCGTCTCCCACCCGGGCGTCGCGCGATCCCGACGGCACGGCTGAGCTGCGCGGACGACGACACGCGGGGGCCGCGTTCACCCACACCGGTAGACCGTCACCGGGTGCTACGGTTCGTCGCCGGATGCGCCGACCGGGGAACGCGGTTCCGGATCGGTGTGCCGGGCCGTTCCGGCCCGATCCGCGACGCCGCGAGAGCCGGGCGTCCGTTCTTCTCCGGCGGGAGGAACTCCAGATGACGACGTTGGCCCTGCTGGGGCTGTTGGTGGTGTTGCTGGTGGCCATCGGGATCGCCGCTCTCCTGCGGGGGCGCAAGCGCGACGACGAGAGCGACGTGCCTGCGGAGGAAGCGAACGGGCAGCCCCGCACCGTCCGCGACCTGGTGAACCGCCGTCAAGGGCCGGCCGACGCCACCCAGGACGATGACGCGACCGGCGACGCGACCGGCGCCGAGACCACCGGTGCGATCGACACCGGTGCGATCGACACTGGCGCCATCGACACCGCCACGACCGGGAACGCGGCCGGGACCGGGACGGCGGGTGCGGACACGTCGGCAGGCGACGTCGCCGGGCCCGGCGACCGAGCAGCCACAGTGGATAGTGGGACGGCGACCGGTGCGGCAGCCGATACCTCCGACTCCGCAGCCACCGCAGCCGCCGCAGGAACTGCGGCCGTCGCGGCGCCGGGATCCGAGGCCCCGCTCGACTCCCGCGCGGCCGACTCCCGCGCGGCCGACTCCCGCGCGGCCGACTCCCGCGCGGCCGACCCCGGCGCGGCCGACCCCGGCGCGGCCACCGGCGACGACGCCACGGCCCCTGCCACGCGCCCCGGCCGGGCTCGCTCCGATGTGGATTCCGGTCCGGTGGGTCCGCCGTGGTCGCGCGGGTTCGTCGACGGTCGCCCGATCGAGCCGCCCGCACCCGCGG
>JAKDNL010000083.1 GCA_030451825.1 Pseudonocardia sp.
GAGATCGACCGGGACAGCGCCGGCCCCCGGCTCCAGCCCCGGCCGGACAGCCCCGGGACACGGAGCCCGGGACACGGAGCCCGGGACACGGAGCCCAGCTCAGGCCGGGATGCTCTCCCGCGCCAGGGTGGCCGCGCCGACCACGGCCGAAGCGGCGCCGAGCTGGGCGGTCCGGATCCGGGCCAGTGGACGGTTCCCGGAACCGGTGACCACGCGCGCGTAGTGCTCGCGGGCCTCGTCGAGGAACAGTGGCGCCGACGCCGACACCCCGCCTCCGACGATCACCAGGTCCGGGTCGAACACGTCCGCGACCAGCGCGAGGCCCTCCCCCAGCCACCGGCCCATGTCGTGCACGGCACGGCGGGCCAGCGCGTCGCCCTCGCGTGCCGCGGCGGCCACCCGCTGACCGGTGATACGGCCCGGGTCCTGCGACGACTCCCGCGCCAGTACCGACGACGTGGATCCCGCCGAGACCATCTCCAGGGCGGTCGCCGCCAGCGCCGTCCCGCTGCAGTAGCGCTCCCAGCAACCGCGCTTGCCGCACGGGCACGACCGGCCCTCGGGCACCACCCTCAGATGCCCCAGCTCCGGCGCGACGCCGTGCGCGCCGCGGAACAACGCCCCGTCCAGCAGCAGTGCACCTCCGATGCCGGTGCCCAGCGCGATCAGTACGCACACCGACGACCCGGCCGCGGCGCCGTGGCGGCGCTCGGCCAGCGCGGCGGCGTTCGCGTCGTGCTCGACGACCACCGGCAGGCCCAGCCGGGCGGAGATCCGCTCGGCGACCGGGGCGTCGCGCCAGGACAGGTGCGGGGCGTAGCGGACGAGGCCGCGCGGGGCGTCGATGAATCCGGCCAGTGCCAGGCCGACCGCGCCCACCCGGTGCCGGGTGCGCAGCTCGTCGACGGCGGAGGCGATGGCCTCCTCGAGGGCGTCGTCGGTGCGCGGGGTGGGTGCGCGGGCGGTGTCGAGTACCTCGCCGTTCACGTCGACGACGCCGGCACGCACGCTGGTGCCGCCGACGTCGACCCCGACCGTCGGTGTCGACGTCGAGATCCGCCGCGGCGTCACCGGCGGTGCACCACGATCCGCTGCACCGGACGCCCCGACGACCGCGGCGAACCCGGACGTCGCGCCGTCGCCGTGTGAGCGGTGTCGGCACGTCCCGAGGCCGTCTGACGGCCGGCGTCGCGCGCGGCGTCCGCCTCCAGGACCGCGGTCAGCACCGAGACCAGCCCGGTCGCGTGCTCGGCGAGGCGGGCCGCCAGCTCGGAGCGCTCGCCCCGGAGCACCGCGATCACCGCGCAGACCGGGCACGCCTGGCAGGCACCGGCCGACCCCGGGGCCGGGGTCTCGCCGTCCCCCTCGCCCAGCGGCTCGACCGCCTCGCGTACCCGTTCGAGCAGGTGCAGAGCCGTGCCGCGCAGGTCCGCGCCGAGCCCGGTGTGAGCCCCGCACGATCCGTGCGTCGGTCCAGGGCCGTCCTCGGGCCACGGGCCGTGCGCATCGCGAGCGTCCTCGCGCCGGGCGCTGCCCCGGGAACCCTGCCCATCCCGGGAGCCCTGCCCATCCCGGGAGCCCTGCCCATCCCGGGAGCCCTGTCCCTCTCCGGTCACGTCATCCACGTCCCCGGGTCGGGCCGGAACGTCACGGTCAGGTGCGCGTCCGAGCCGGAGCCCTCCAGCTGGGCGTTGACCGCCTCGCAGCGGCGCAGCACCGACGGCAGCACGATCACCCGCCGGGTCAGGCCCAGCCCGATCGCGAGCTCGTCGCCCACCCGGGCCAGGTCGAGCGGCGCATCCTCGGACCCGGGCAGCGCCACGACCAGCTCGAACTCGGTGTCCTTCGACACCCCCTGCCCGGCGGTGCGGCGCAGCTCCAGCAGCGGCCGTTCGTTCTCGGCCGGCGGGGGCAGCGGGTCGTCGTCGCCGTAGAGCGACGACGCGATCTCGCGCAGCGACGCGACGCCGGTCGGCTCGGCTGCGGTGTAGCGCACCGCGCTCACCGGGATCCCGGCCCCGAGACCGGACAGCTCGTCGAGCACCGCGGACTGTTCCTGGTGGCGCTCGCGCAGCCAGCGCGCGGCCGGCCCGCGCAGCGACGGCGGGGGTGCGGGCATGATCCGGTTCGCCACCAGCGCGTCCACCCGCAGCTCGTGCAGGGCCAGCGCGGTCAGCGTGCGGCGGGTCTCGGCGGCCACCACCCGCTCCGGGGTCAGCACCAGCCGGATGCTGGTCCGGGAGCGGTCGGCGAGCAGCGCGCGCAGCCCGGCCAGACGCTCGGCCAGCTCGCCCAGCGCCTCCACCGTGCGTTCCCAGCCGTTGCCGTCGCCGCGCGCCCCGGCCAGGTTGGCCACCAGGCCGCGCACGGCCCGGCGGTGGGCCGGGAACAGCCGCTCCAGATAGCCGGACAGTGCCTCCGGCAGCGTGAGCAGGCGCAGCGTCTCCGCGGTCGGGCCGCAGTCCACGACCAGCACGTCGTAGTCACCGGAGTCGGCCAGGCGCTGCACCTCGGCCAGGGCCAGCAGGTCCTCGACCCCGGGCAGCACGGTCAGCTCGTCGGCGACCAGCTCGTCCACCCCGGCGCCGGCGAGCATCGTGCGCAGGTGGTCCTGCAGGTCACCCCAGGCACCCTCGAGCAGCGCGCGGGCGTCGATGTGCGCGGCGTGCAGGCCGTCCTCGATCCGCACGGGTTCCGACCCGAGATCGACGTCGAGGGCGTCACCCAGCGAGTGCGCGGGATCGGTGGACACGACCAGGGCGGAACGGCCGGACGCGGCCAGCCGAGCGGCCGTCGCGGCGGCCAGGGTCGTCTTGCCGACCCCGCCCTTGCCGGTGAACAGCACCACGCGCACGGCGGGAGCCTAACGATCGACTCCGACCCGGCGGACCGGCACCCGCCGCTGCGTCCCGGAAGTCCGCTCAGCCCTTCTCGACGCGCCGCTTGAGCCCCTTCAGCGCGGTGTCGATGATCACCTTCTCGGCCTTGCGGCGGAGCATGCCGATCATCGGGACGTTCACCTCGACCGAGAGGCGGTAGGTGACCGTGGTGGAGGTGTCGTCGCCGACCAGCTCGTAGGCGCCGTTCTGCACCTTCTGGATCTGGCCCTTGACCAGCGACCAGCTGACCGAGCGGTCGTCGGCGGCCCAGTCGTAGTCCAGCGTGTAGGTGTCCTTGATGACGCCGGCGTCCATGGCGAACCGGACCTGACCGGCCCGTCCGCCGGTGCCCGGGTCGACGACCTCGACGGTGTTGATCTGGTCGGCCCACTCAGGGTACGACTCGAAATCCGCGATCACCGCCATGACCTGGTCCGGCGGCGCGCCGATGGTGATCGAGGAGGTCGTCGCGTCGGCCATGACCCGCACGTTACCGGGGTCTACCAGCGCAGCACGTAGGGCCTTTCGGTCCGGCGGAAGTGACCGACGTTGACGCACTCGGTGCGGCCGAGCCGGGAGCGGGCGGCCAGCGGCTGGTGCACGTGCCCGAACAGCGCGTGCGTGGGCTGCTCGACGCGGATCCGCTCGCGCAGCGCCGGGCTCGACGCCTCGGACCGCCGGGCGACGACGTCGTAGGCAAGGTCGGGTATCTGCGGCGGCGCGTGCGTGCACAGCACGTCGCAAGGGCCGAGCGCGGCCAGGTCCGCGTCGAACCGCTCGGAGGTCAGGAAGTAGGGCTGCCAGGGCCCGTGCCGGCGCGGCGAGATCCCCGGCGGCAGCGGTACTCCCCCGGCGAATCCGACGCGGACGCCGCCGATCGTCACCACCGTCCCGTCGACGGCCTGGCACGCATCGCGCAGGTCGGGCCACAACTCGGGCATGTCGACGTTGCCGGGGATCGCCCAGACCGGGACGTCCAGCTTCTCCAGCACGCCGAACACGTCGTCGTAGTGCTCGCCGACCGCCTCCTCGACGACGGCCCGGGGGTCGTCGAACCGCGCCCAGCTGCGCTCGAGCAGCCCGAGCATCCCGGCCCGGTCGCCGGTCGCGCGGAAACGCCCGAACGCGGCGCTGACCTCGGCACCGAGCAGCCGGCCGATGATCCCGCCCTCCGGGCGGTGGTAGTCGACGAACTCCAGCAGGTCGCCGAGGACGATCAGCCCGTCCGCGCCGTCCGCGGCCCGGGCCAGCGCCTCGGTGTTTCCGTGGACGTCGGAGACGACGTGGACGCGCATCGCGGCGACGCTACCCGGGCATCACGGTGAGTGAGTTCACTCCACGGCCGATGTCACTGGGGCCGGACGCCGGCGGGACGGCCCCGTTCGAGCCGGCGCTTGAGCCCGAACGCGACGTCCTTCGCCTCCCGCTGGCGTGCCACAGTGTGTGCCCGGTCCCGGCGCTCGGCCCGCGGTCCGGACGTGGTCACGGGCTCCGCGGCGGGCTCGGCGCGCAGGAAGTAGTGCAGCACCGTGCCGTCGAGCACCCGCTCCAGCCAGACCTCCATGCTGCCGACCAGCGCGCCGGTCACCGTCCAGCGGATCCCTTGCGCCCCACGGTCGGTCATCACCTCCAGGTCGAGGTCCGGCCAGAACCGCCGCCACAGCGCGGGGTCGGCGAACTCCGCCGCGACCCGCTCGGGCGGCACGGCCAGGAACGTCTCGTCCACGACGTCGATCGAGGGCACCGGCCCACCCTGCACGACGCGGCCCACCGGTGGTGGACCGGCACGGTAGCGTTACCCCCGGTAACCTGCCGACGATCGCCAGGAGGTCGATTTCCGTGCGTGAGTACTCCGTGCCCGCAGTGGTGTCCGTGGGCGCCGAGGACAACCTCGCCGCCGCGGTCTTCGACAATGCGAGCGCCTATCCCGATGTGCCGTTGTTCCGGCGCCGCGACGCGTCCGGCGCCTGGGCCGAGGTCACCGCCGCACAGTTCGCGGCGCAGGTCACGGCCGTGGCGCGCGGGCTGATAGCGGCCGGTGTGCAGATCGGCGACCGGGTGGCGCTGCTGTCCCGGACACGGTTCGAGTGGACCTTGTTCGACTACGCGATCCTGTCCGCCGGCGCGGTCACCGTGCCGATCTACGAGACGTCGTCGCCGGACCAGATCGCCTGGATCCTGTCCGACTCCGGCGCCGTCGGGATCGTCGTGGAGACCGACGGGCACGCCGCCTCGGTGGACAAGGTGCGCGACCAGCTCGACGGGCTGCGCACGGTATGGCAGATCGAGGCCCCCTCTGTCCGTCAAGATCCCGGGGGCACCTCCGGCGCGGTCGAGCAGCTGACCGGTCTGGGCTCGGACACCGCGGAGGACGAGGTGCACGCCCGCCGTCGCGCGGTAGGTGCCGACGACCTGGCCACCCTGATCTACACCTCGGGCACCACCGGGCGCCCGAAGGGCTGCGAGCTCACCCACCGCAACCTGGTCACCGAGTGCCGCACGGTGGGTGAGGTGTTCCCGGAGCTGCTGTCGGACTCCGGCTCGGTGTTGCTGTTCCTGCCCCTCGCGCACGTGTTCGGCAAGGTCATCCAGTGCGGCGCGATGATCAACCGGACGGTCATCGGGCACTCGCCGGACGTGAAGAACCTGCTGCCCGACCTGGCCGAGTTCCGGCCGACGTTCCTGCTCGCGGTGCCGCGCGTGTTCGAGAAGGTCTACAACGGCGCGCACCTCAAGGCCCACGGCGAGGGCAAGGGCAAGATCTTCGACGCAGCCGCGGACACGGCGATCGCCTACAGCCGCGCGCTGGACACCGGCGGCGCGAACCTGCTGCTCAAGGCCCGGCACGCGCTGTTCGACAAGCTCGTCTACGGCAAGCTGCGCGCCGCCGTCGGCGGCAACGTCGTGGCCGCGGTGTCCGGTAGCGCCCCGCTGGGCGACCGGCTCGGGCACTTCTTCCGCGGCATCGGCCTTCCGGTGCTCGAGGGCTACGGCCTGACCGAGACCGCCGCCGGGATCACCGTGAACACGCTCGACGCCCAGCGCGTCGGCTCGGTCGGGCGGCCGGTGCCCGGCTGCGCCGTCCGGATCGCCGACGACGGCGAGATCCTGCTCTCCGGCGACATCGTGTTCCGCGGCTACTGGCACAACGAGAAGGCCACCGCCGACGCCGTCACCGACGGCTGGTTCCACTCCGGCGACATCGGCGAGCTCGACGACGCCGGCTTCCTGACGATCACCGGACGGAAGAAGGAGCTGATCGTCACCGCCGGTGGAAAGAACGTCGCCCCGGCCCTGCTGGAGGACCGGCTGCGGGCGCACCCGCTGGTCGGGCAGTGTGTCGTGATCGGCGACCAGAAGCCGTTCATCGCGGCGCTGGTGACGATCGATCCGGAGGCCCTGCCGGGCTGGCGCGAGCGCAACGGCAAGCCGGCCGACGACGCGGGCTCGGCTGCCGACCTGGTCGACGACCCGGAGCTGCGCGGCGAGATCGCCGCCGCGGTCGAGGAGGCCAACCAGGCCGTGTCGCGCGCCGAGCAGATCCGCAAGTTCCGGATCCTGCCCGGCGACTTCACCGAGGCCGGCGGCGAGATCACCCCGACGCTCAAGGTCAAGCGCACCGTCGTCGTCGACAAGTACGCCGAGGACATCGAGGCCATCTACGACGGCGCGTCGCAGAAGGGCTGACTGCCCTGCAGGAAGCCGCGCAGGCGCTCGGCCTGGGTGGCGCCGCTCCAGTCCCGCTCGATCCGTTCCCGGCCGGCCGCGCCCATCCGGGCCGCCCGGCCGGGGTCGCGCAGGAGCGTCACCAGGCGGTCGGCCAGCGCGTTGCGGTCCCGGCCGCCGACCACGAACCCGGTCTCGCCCCCGAGCACGGTCTCCGGGGCGCCCCCGGAGTCCCCGGCGATCACCGGGAGCCCGCACGCGGCGGCCTCGAGCAGCACGATGCCCAGCCCCTCGACGTCCATCCCGCCGCCGCGGGTGCGGCAGGGCAGCGCGAACACGTCGCCCGCGGCGTGGTGGGCGGCCAGCTCCCCCGAGGGCACACCGCCGGTGAACACCACGTGCTCCGCGACGCCGTGCTCCTCGGCCAGCCGGGTCAGCCGCTGCCGGTACCGGCCGCCGCCGACCAGCAGCAGGCGGGTGCCGGGAACCCGGGCCCGGACCCGGTCAAGCACCGAGACGAGCATGTCCTGGCCCTTGCGCGGGACCAGCCGGGACACGCACGTGATCACCGGGGCGTCGCCGAGGCGGTAGCGCTCGCGCAACCGGGCCCGCGCGTCCGGGTCCGGGGCGAACGCGTCCGTGTCGACGCCGGGGGGCAGGTGCTCCAGGGCTGCGCGCGGGCCGAACGCGGCGGCGAACCGGCCGCGCGTGTAGCGGGAGACGACGGTCACCACGTCGGCGTCGTCACCGATCCGGCGCAGCGCCTGCCGGGCCCCCGGCAGCATCGACCAGCCGACCTCGTGGCCATGCGTGCTGGCCACGACGCGGGTGATTCCGGCCCGGCGGCGCAGGGTCGGCCCGAGCAGCGCCAGCGGCGCCGCGGCGCCGAACCAGACGGTGGACGCGCCGTGCTCGCGGGCGAGGGCGACGGCGCGGCGGGCCACGTCGGGCACCGGCAGCATCAGCGAGGTGGGATGACGGTGCACGGGGTGGCGCAGGGCCGCGTCGAACTCGGCGGCACCGCGCCAGGCGGGCGCGTAGACCGCGAGCTCGCCGTCGGGCAGTGCGTCGGCCAGCGAGTGCAGATAGTTCTGGATACCCCCGGCACGCGGCGGGAAGTCATTGGTCACCAGGAGCGTGCGGGCCACGGGCGGGACGGTAACGCTCGATACCAGGGACCGGGACGGCGGCCGCCGCACGCGCCGTGGCGCGTCGGGGAGCGGGGCCGCCGTCCGGGTCTCCTGAGGGGAGCGGACTGCCCGCACTCCTCCCCGCTCGCTGCGCCGTACGGGTGGCGGGGACCACCGATGCGCAACTCCCGGTGAGGAGGTGTTGCTGTTCAGGTGAACGAGTGCGGGCGCGGCCGGTTACGGATCGGCAACGAACGATTTCGGAGAACCTCGAAGGACCGGCACGGACGCGTTTTTGTCGGTGCCTACCCCTACCGTCCGCATCGAACGCACGAGCACTCCCCCAGGGGATGTGACCGGGGGTTGTGACAGGGGACGTGACGAGGAGGCGGAATGATCATCGATTGTGACACCTGCGAGGTCCGCGGGACGGCCTGCGGGAGCTGCGTGGTCGGCGTGCTGATCGACACACCGGAGATCGACCGGCCGGTGCCCTACCTGCCGGTGGACCTGCCCGAGCACCGGTCCCGGGCCGAGCCCCAGCACCGGTCCGAGCCCCTGTACCTGGCCGAGCCCGAGCGGCGCGCGCTGGAGGTGCTGGCCGACCAGGGACTGATCCCGCGGCTCCGTCTGGTGCAGGCGGGCCGGCCGGCGCACCCCGCGGCGCCACAGGGACTCGAGCTGGACGCGGGCTGAGGTACCAAGAGGTCAGCCGTGCAGGCGCTGCAGCAGGACCGCCGAGGGCACCGTGTGCGCGCCCCGGCGGCGCACCGACGTGACCACCTCGCGGTCCGACGTCGCGACCAGCAGCGGACGGCCGCGCGGTTCGGCCGCGACCAGGTCGCGCACGACGTCGTCGGCCAGCACCCCGGCCTCGCTGAACAGCACCCGCACCCCGCGGGTCCCGCGCAGCGGGGCCGCGACCACCGCCGCGCCGTCGAACACGACGGTGACCTCGATCCCGGTCCGGGAGCCGAGCGCGGCGAGCTGACCTGCCAGCCGGGTGCGCTGGTCGGCCAGTGGCAGGTCCGGGTATCCGGTCTTGCTCACGTTGTAGCCGTCCACGACCAGGTGCAACGCCGAGAGCCCGAGCATCGCGTCGAGCGCCGCGAGGTCGTCCACCGGCGTGCCGCCGGGCGCGCCGACGTGGGCGCCCGTGACGGTCTCGGCCGGGCGCGGGCCGCCCCCGCCCAGCGACAGCTCACGGCGCAGCCCGTTCACGGCGCCGCCGAGGGTGTCGAGCAGCAGCCCGAGACGCACCTCGTCGCCCTGCCGGGCCTCGCGCGTGGCCTGCCGCGCCGCGGCGACCTCGCGGGCCGCGCGTCCGGCGCGGCGGTGCTCCTGGTCGGCGCGGTCGCGTTCACGGTCTCGCTCGGCCAACGCCTCGTCGAGGCGCTGGTCCACCCCGGAGCGCAGCTGCGCGACCGTGTGCTCCAGCTCGGCGCAGGTGTCGGTCGCGGTACGCAGCCGGCCGCCCTGCTCGCTGACCCTGCGGCGCAGCTGCTGGTACTCGGCGTCACGGTGCTGGGCGGCGGTCCGGACCTGGTCACGCGCCTCGGTCAGCTCCCCGCGCAGCCGTTCCGTCTCCACGGTCAGCTTGTCCACCCGGGACAGCGCCTCGTCGCGCTCCGCGCGCAGCTCGCCGAGCTCACCGTGCCGTGCCGCCGCGGCCACCAGCCGCGCCGTCGACGGGTCGGCGGTCAGCAGCGCCGCCGCGGCCGCGTTCAGACGGTCGTCGACCCCGGTCTCGAGCTCACCGGGCCGATGCTCCGACCACCAGGCGAGCACGGCAGTCCGGAACGGCGCGCTGTCCTGCAGCTCGGCGCACAGCACCGGACCCGCCAGGCGGGCCCTCTTGGCGGGGGTGAACCGGGCGAAGCGTCGCAGCGGCTGCGGGACCTCGACAGCGGGCATCCCGCCGACGGCGGCGGCCGCGATCTCGGCCAGCCGGCCGCGCAGGGGGTCGGGCAGCCGCGCCCACGGCTCGGCGTGCGCCGGCTCCGGGTCCCCGGACGGCGCGACAGGACCGGAGGGCTCCGGTCCGGACGTGTCGTCGGGGGACATCCGGCAAGGCTATCCGCCCTGTCCCGGACCGGCCATCGAAGGACGCGCGGCGAGACCGCAACGACGCACGACGGGCCCCCGCTCCGTCAAGAATGTCGGTACCCGCCCCTACCGTCCGCGATCGTGCCCCCGGACCCACAACTCTCGTTCGACGAGCTCGGCACCCCGCTGCGCGAGGTGACGTTCGTCGTCCTGGACCTGGAGACCACCGGCGGCAGTGCCCGCCGGCATGCGATCACCGAGGTCGGGGCCGTGAAGGTCCGCGGCGGCGAGCGGGTCGGCGAGCTCGGCACGCTGGTCGACCCGGGCACGGCCGTCCCGGCCGACATCGCACGGCTGACCGGGATCACCACGGCGATGGTCGGCGGTGCTCCCCCGCTGCCGACCGTGCTGCCCTCGGTGCTGGAGTTCCTGTCCGGGTCGGTACTGGTCGCGCACAACGCGCCGTTCGACGCCGGGTTCCTGCGCGCGGCCTGCGAGCAGCTCGGGCAGGCCTGGCCGCGCCCGCCGGTACTGTGCACCGCCCGTCTGGCCCGGGCGGCGTTGTCGCGCGACGAGTGCCCCAGCGTGCGGCTCGGTGCGCTGGCGGCACATTTCGGCTGCGCCACGGAGCCGAACCACCGCGCGCTGACCGACGCCCGCGCCACCGTCGAGGTGCTGCACCACCTGCTGGAGCGGATCGGCAACCTCGGAGTGCAGAGCCTGGAGGAGCTGCTCACCCTCGCCCGCACCGCCTCCGCGCACCGGCCGACCCAGCGCCAGCGCCAGCAGCGCCACCTGGCACGCGACGTGCCGTCCGCACCGGGGGTCTATCTGTTCCGCGGCACCGGCGGCGAGGTCCTCTACGTGGGTACGTCCGGGGACCTGCGCCGCCGGGTGCGCAGCTACTTCACCGCCGGCGAGCGCCGGCGGCGGATCCGGGACATGGTCGCGCAGGCCCAACGGGTGGACACCGTGGTCTGCGCGCACGCGCTGGAGGCCGGGGTGCGGGAGCTGCGGCTGATCGCCGCGCACCGCCCGCGCTACAACCGCCGCTCGCGCAACCCGGGCCGGGTCTGGTGGGTGGCCCCGACGGCCGAGGCGTTCCCCCGGCTCTCGGTCGTGGCCACCCCCCGCGAGGGCGCGCTGGGCCCGTTCGGGTCGCAGCGCGTCGCGAGCGACGCGGTGGACGTGGTTCTCGACGCCGTCGCGCTGCGCCGCTGCTCGCAGCGCATCCCGGCCCGCAACCCGACCGCGTCCCCGTGCGCGCTGCACGAGCTGGGCCACTGCGCCGCGCCGTGCGCCGGGCACCAGGCGGTCGAGGAGTACGCCCCCGCGGTGCACGCCTGGCACGACCTGGTCTCCGGCGCCGACGACACCGCGCTGCGCACCCTGGCCGGCGCGGTCGCCGACCGGTCGGCGGGCGAGCGCTTCGAGAGCGCCGCCCGAGCCCGGGACCGGCTGGCCGGGCTCGTCGGCGGCCTGGACCGGGCGCAGACCCTGGCCACGTTCGCCGCGCTGGAGGAGGTCGTCGGCGCCCGGCCGGACGGGCGCGGCGGCTGGGAGCTGGCCGTGCTGCGGTTCGGGCGCCTGGCCGCTGCCGGGGTCGCCCCGCGCGGAGTACGCCCGATGCCGGTGGTGGAGGCCCTGTGCACCGGAGCGCAGACCGTGCTGCCCGGACCGGGGCCGTTGCGCGGCGCGCCGCCGGAGGAGGTGCGGCTCCTCTACCGGTGGCTCACCACCGGCGGCACCCGGCTCGTGCGGTGCGATCCGTCCTGGTCGGAGCCCGCCCACGGCGCCGCCGGCTGGCGGGAGTGGGCGGAGCGGGCCCGCGCGGCCGCCGGGACGGAGGGAGGGTCCCTGGGCTAACCTCGCGCGGGTCAGCGCCGGTACCACCGGCCGCACCCCAGCCGAGGGAGAACCGTCGTGATCACCGCGATCGTCCTGGTGCACACCGCCGTCGACCGGATCCCGGAGACCGCGCAGGCGATCGCGGACCTGGACGGCGTCACCGAGGTCTACTCCTGCGCCGGTGACGTGGACCTGGTCGCGATCGTCAAGGTGCGCGAGCACGAGCAGCTCGCCGAGGTCATCGCCGGGAATCTGAGCAAGATCGAGGGGGTGCGGAGCACGGACACCCACATCGCGTTCCGCTCGTACTCCCGGGCCGACACCGACGCCGCGTTCTCGATCGGCCTCGACTAGGAGCGACCGGCTTTCCATGGTCAACGTGACACCAGTGCTGCCAGAACCCTCGTCCGACAGCGCTGGTGTCACGTTGACCATGATGAAGGGCACGTATCGCTCTAACTAACGACCGGCCACCGGTTCCGCGGCGGTGACCAGGTCGTCGCGGTCGTCGAGCAGGGGCCGGTCAGCTGCAACACGGTCGGGAGAACGGCGAGGTACACGCCGGACTCGACCCGACCCGCACTGCGGACGGGCTGCTCGCGTTCATCGACGGCCTGAGCTCGCATGTCCTGCAGAGCCTGCACGACGGTGCCGGCGCCCTCGCCGTACTCGACGGGCAGCTGGACCTGATCTTCGTGCGGTGACCGGGTCAGCCCGCGGTGGCCAGTCGGGTGGACAGGTCCACCCACCGCGCCAGCAGGTCCGCCGCCGCACCGGAGTCCACGGCCTCGGCCGCGCGGGACATCCCCGCCGCCACCGACGCCGTCAGGTCCGGGCCCGGCCGGTCGTAGGCGGCGAGCGCCCCGGCCGCGTTGAGCAGCACCGCGTCCCGCACCGGCCCGGGCTTGCCACCGACGAGCTCGCGCACGACCTCGGCGTTGACCTCCGGGTTGCCGCCCCGCAGGTCGGCGGCGGTGGCCGCGGCCACCCCGAGCGCCGACGGGTCGAGCTGCTCCTCGCGCACCACACCCCCCTCGGCCACCCAGACCGTGCTGGTGGTGGTCGTGGTCAGCTCGTCGAGCCCGTCGTCGCCGCGCACGACCAGCACCGACATCGCGTGCGAGGCGAACACCTGCGCCATCATCGGGGCCATTCGCCGGTCCGCGCAGCCGACCAGGCCGGCCTCGGGCTGGGCGGGGTTGATCAGCGGGCCGAGCACGTTCATCGCCGTCGGGACGCCCAGCTCCCGGCGCACCCCGCCGACGTAGCGCATCGCCGGATGGAACGCCGGGGCGAAGCAGAACCCGATCCCCAGCTCGCGCACGCAGCGGGCGACCGAGTCCGGGCTCAGCTCGATCGCGACGCCGAGCGACTCCAGCACGTCCGCCGTCCCGGCCTGCGACGACGCGGCCCGGTTGCCGTGCTTGACCACCGGCGCCCCGGCCGCGGCCGCGACCAGCGCGGCCATCGTGGAGATGTTGACCGTGTGTGCCTGGTCACCACCGGTGCCGACGACGTCCACCGCACGGCCCGGGACCTCGACCCGCCGGGCGTGCGAGAGCATCGCCTCGGACAGGCCCAGGATCTCCTGCGTCGTCTCGCCCTTGGACCGCAGCGCCACCAGGAACCCGGCCAGCTGGGCCGGTGTGGCCTCGGCCGAGAGCACCTGGTCCATCACCCAGTTCGTCTCGGCGGCACCGACGTCACGGCCCGCCATCAGCTGCCCGAGGATCGACGGCCAGGTGAACTCCACACCACCCATATCGGACTCAGCCGCGCACGACGGCGCGGGCCTGGGCCTCGCGCAGCACCTGGGCGACCACCTCGGCGGTCTCCAGCGGGTCGAGCGGGTGCACGAGCACCGCGTCGGCCTGCGACCACGTGCCGAGCCAGCGGTCGTCGCGCCGGCGCACGGTGAGGATCATCGGCGGGCAGTCCGACACGATATCGTGCCGGATCTGGCGCGCCAGCCCCATGCCGCCGGTCGGCTGGGCCTCGCCGTCCAGGATCGCGAGGTCGACCTCGCCGGCGTCGCACGCGGCCAGCACCTCGGCCACGCCACCCACCTCCAGGAAACTCACCCGCCCGACGTCCGGCGCGGGCCGGCGCCCGACCGCGTTGACGATCCCCTCGCGCACCTCGGGACGATGGCTGTAGACCAGTACCGTCGATGTCCGCGTCGATCGCGGGGCCGCTCCGCCGCCGCTGATCTGTTCCGCCGCTCCGCTCGCCACGCGCGGGATACTAGTGCTCCCGGACCGGGCGCCGTCGCGGGAACCGGGACCACACGCCGAACTCACACGAGCCGCGGTCAGCACGACCGTCGGCCGATCGTGATGCAGCAAGGGGTATCCCGACAGGCTGTAGAAGTTCGCGTGGGGTCATAATGCCCCGGTGACGACAGCGGCACCGAACATCAGCGCGCGGATCCACTCGCTGAACCGGCCCAACCTGGTCAGCATCGGCACGATCGTCTGGCTCTCCAGCGAGCTGATGTTCTTCGCCGGGCTGTTCGCGATGTATTTCACCGCGCGGGCCCAGAACCCTCCCGGCGAGACGTGGCCCCCGGCCCCGTTCGAGCTGGACGTGCCCTACGCCCTGGTGGTGACGATCGTCCTCGTGGCGTCCTCGTTCACCTGCCAGTTCGGCGTATTCGCGGCCGAACGCGGTGACGTGTTCGGGCTGCGGCGCTGGTACGTGGTGACTCTGGTGATGGGCACGATCTTCGTGCTCGGCCAGGCGAACGAGTACCGGACGCTCGTCGAGGAGGGACTCACCATCCCGTCCGGTGCCTACGGCACCGTCTTCTACCTCGCGACCGGCTTCCACGGTCTGCACGTCATCGGCGGCCTGGTCGCCTTCGTCTATCTGTTGATCCGAACCAAGCTGAGCAAGTTCACCCCGGCCCAGGCCACGGCGGCGATCGTCGTGTCCTACTACTGGCACTTCGTCGATGTCGTATGGATCGGGCTGTTCTCCGTCATCTACTTCATCCGCTAGTACACCGCCGCCACGACCCGTGAAGGTTGGAAGACCCCCGCGATGACCGAGAGTCCTCAGAGTCCCGAGAGCCCCCAGGGCTCTGACACAGCGACCACCACCGCTGCCGGCAAGGGCAGGTCCAGACCGCACGGCAAGCTGCGGCGCCGGATCGCGGGCGCCCTCGCCCTCGGAGTGGCCCTGCTCGCGGTCGGCGGTGCCTACGCGGCGTTCGCACCGCAGCCGCAAGTCGCGAACGCCCAGCCCGACGCCGCCCTGGTGGCCAAGGGCCAGGAGCTCTACAACGACACCTGCATCTCCTGCCACGGTTCCAACCTGCAGGGTGTGGCCGACCGCGGTCCGAGCCTGATCGGCGTCGGCGACGCGGCCGTGTACTTCCAGGTCTCCTCCGGCCGGATGCCGCTGGCCCGCCAGGAGGCGCAGGCCGTGCGCAAGAACCCGATCCCGGAGTTCGACCCGACCGAGCCCGAGGGCCAGGCGAACCTCGAGGCGCTCGGCGCCTACATCCAGGCCAACGGCGGCGGCCCGCAGACCCCGGACGTGACCGGCGAAGCCCTGCGCGGCGACGACCCGGCCCGCGGCGGCCAGCTGTTCCGGCTGAACTGCGCGTCCTGCCACAACTTCACCGGTGTCGGCGGCGCGCTGTCGTCCGGCAAGTACGCGCCCGCGCTCGGCGAAGCGAACGAGGAGCAGATCTACACCGCGATGCTCACCGGCCCGCAGAACATGCCCCGCTTCTCCGACCAGCAGCTCACGCCGGAGGAGAAGCAGGACATCATCGCCTACGTCAAGTCGGTCTCGGACGGGGGCAACAACGTCGGCGGGTACGCCGCCGGAGGGATCGGGCCGACATCCGAGGGCATCCTCGTGTTCATCGTCGGCATGGCGAGCCTGATCGGGTTCGCGATGTGGTTGGGAGCGAAGAGTTGAGCACCACGGAGCCGACGGGGGGCCACGCCACCCCCACCACCGACGAGCTCGACCAGATGACCCCCGAGCAGCTCGCCCGGCTCGCCGGTGAGCTCGACGAGGTCGACGTCGTCCACAACGCCCCGAAGTTCCCGATCCCGGGCACCCGTGCGGAGAAGCGGGCCGAGCGCTCGGTCGCCCTGTGGTTCGTCATCTCGGCGATCGCCGGTCTTGCGTTCATCGTCGGCTTCCTGTTCTGGCCGCACGAGTACGTGGCCCCGGACGAGCCCGGATACTTCGAGTACTCGCTCTACACCCCGGTCATCGGCTTCACGTTCGGCCTGGCGGTGCTCGCGCTGGGTATCGCGGTCATCCAGTACGTGAAGAAGCTGTTCCCGGACGAGGTCTCGGTCCAGCAGCGCCACGACGGCATCTCCGCCGAGGTCGACCGCCGCACCGTGATCGCCCAGCTGACGGCCGCCGGCAAGGACACCACGATCGGGCGCCGCAAGCTGATCCAGCGCACCGCGGGTGCCGCCGCCGGGATCTTCGGCCTCGGCCTGGGCATCGCCGCGATCGGGCCGCTGGTCCGCGACCCGTGGAAGGGCGGCGACGACGCGGCCCTGTGGCACACCGGCTGGCGCCACGAGGGCAACGAGACGGTCTACCTTCGCACCGACACCGGCGTGCTCTCCGAGATCGCCCGGATCCGGCCCGAGGACATGGAGCCCGGCTCGATGCAGACGGTGTTCCCGTTCCGCGAGGCGGAGCGGGGCAACGAGGAGGCGCTGCTGCACGCGCAGCGTGCCTCGGACGCCCCGGTCATGCTGATCCGCCTCCGCCCCGGCACCGAGGTGATCAAGCGCCCGGGCCAGGAGGACTTCAACTACGGCGACTACTACGCCTACTCGAAGGTCTGCACCCACCTGGGCTGCCCGACCTCGCTCTACCAGGCGCAGGACAACCGGATCCTGTGCCCGTGCCACCAGTCGCAGTTCCTGGCCACCGAGTCCGCGCACCCGGTGTTCGGCCCCGCTGCTCGTCCACTCCCGCAGCTGCCGATCACCGTGGACGCGCAGGGCTATTTCGTGGCACGCAGCGACTTCATCGAACCGGTCGGCCCCGGCTTCTGGGAGCGGAAGAAGACGACATGAGCGCGATCACGACACCGACGGCCTCCTCGGGAGGTCTGCAGGACAAGGTGGCCGGCGGCCTGGACCAGCTCGACCAGCGCTACCACCCCGCCTCCGGCCTGCGTAAGCAGTTCAACAAGGTCTTCCCCACGCACTGGTCGTTCATGCTCGGGGAGGTCGCCCTCTACAGCTTCATCATCATCCTGCTGTCGGGCACCTACCTGGCGCTGTTCTTCGACCCGTCGATGTCCGAGGTCGTCTACGACGGCCCGTTCGACAACCTGCGCGGCGTGCACATGTCGCGGGCCTTCGAGTCGACCCTGGAGATCTCGCTCGAGACCCGGGGCGGCCTGTTCGTCCGCCAGGTGCACCACTGGGCGGCGCTGCTGTTCCTCGCCTCGATGGTCGTGCACATGCTGCGGGTGTACTTCACCGGCGCATTCCGCAAGCCGCGCGAGGCGAACTGGATCATCGGCATCCTGCTGATCTTCCTGGGCGTGTTCGAGGGCTTCTCCGGCTACTCGCTGCCCGACGACCTGCTCTCCGGCGTCGGCCTGCGGATCGCCTCGGGGATCACGCTGACCGTCCCGGTGATGGGCAGCTGGGTGCACTGGGCGCTGTTCGGCGGGGAGTTCCCCGGCACCGAGATCATCCCGCGCCTCTACATCGTGCACGTGCTGATCCTGCCCGGGATCAGCCTCGCGCTGATCGCGGCCCACCTCGGCCTGGTCTGGTACCAGAAGCACACCCAGTTCCCCGGCCCCGGCCGGACCGAGACCAACGTGGTCGGCGTCCGGATCCTGCCGGTGTTCGCGGCCAAGGGCGGCGCGTTCTTCGCCGTCACCGCCGGCGTCATAGCGCTGATGGGCGGTCTGTTCCAGATCAACGCGATCTGGAACCTCGGTCCCTACGACGCCTCGCACATCTCGGCCGGGTCCCAGCCGGACTGGTACATGCTGTTCTCCGAGGGCATGGCCCGGATCTTCCCGCCGTGGGAGTTCTACCTGTGGGGCGAGTACACGATCCCGTCGGCGTTCATCCCGACGGCGGGGTTCCTGCCGGTCCTGTTCGTGGTCGCGGCGATGTACCCGGCGATCGAGCGGCGGTTCACCAAGGACGACGCGCTGCACAACCTGCTGCAGCGCCCGCGGGACGTGCCGGTCCGGACCTCGCTGGGCGTCATGGCCATCGTCACCTACGGCTGGCTGGTCGCCTGCGGGATCAACGACTGGGTCGCGTACTTCTTCCACATCTCGCTGAACGCGACGACGT
>JAKDNL010000622.1 GCA_030451825.1 Pseudonocardia sp.
GAGAGCTGGGGCGCCACCGACCACACCGCCTACAACCACCAGCTCGAACGCCACCTGCGCGAGCTCTCGGCGACGGCGCCCGGCCCCACCTGGATCGTCCCCATCGCCATCGAGGCCTTCCAGAGCTGGTGCCGCGGCAATGGCCGCGACTCCGCGACCAGCGACACCCGCGCCGGCTACGCCGCCGACCAGGCCCGCACCCACCCGAACGACCTGATCACCTGGCCCCCTCAGCGCAACCAGCCCTGCTGGTGTCGCAGCGGCCGCAAATACAAGAAGTGCTGCGGGCATCCCGCCGCGCTCACGACCACAGACTGATCAAATAGCGCGCCTTTCACGGAATGTGTGCCAGAACCGCGAGAATGACCAGTTCTGATCGGTGGAAGTGACCACCGACGGGGGCGGACGGTAGTGGATCAGCGGATGGCGGTGGCGGTGAGGTTCTCGAGGGCGGTGTCGGTGTGGTGGGCCCAGGCGGTGGCCGCGGCGGCCAGCGCGAGCGCGGCGCCGTAGAGCAGGCCGTGTCCGCCGTGGGTCAGGGTGAGCTTGTCCAGGCTGCGGAACGCGCGGGCCTTGCGGGCCAGGGTGAGGATGTCGACCGCGGCGCGTTCCCCGGTCCAGTGCCCGCCCGGGAGTAGGGCGCGCTCGGCGAGCCCGGCGGGCGCGTGCGGGTCACGTCCGGACAGCCACGCGTCGAGCAACCCGAGCGCGACGCCGGTAACGCCGGCGACGGTGGCGGTGTCGTGCTCGGGCGATTCCGGCACGACGGCTTCGAGCACGTCGCAGGCTCGGGTGCTGTGGCCTGCGTCGAGGGCCTCGGTGACCTCACACAGCACGACGGCGGCCAGCTCGCGATCGGCGCCGACCGGGGTGAACAGCGCCAGGTTCTGCCGCTCCACGGCCCGGGCCATGGCGCGCTGCAGGGTCTCCATGTCGGGGACCTCGCTGACGATCTCACCGTCGGCATCGACGATGATGCCGTCCTCGGCCAGCAGCGGCGCGAGCTCGACCATCATGTTCCGCGCCAGCCCCGGGGTGTGCTGGACCTCCGGACCGGCCCAGGGCGGCTCCGGATCTCCACGTCGCATGTCGGTTCGCCAGCGCGTCACCCAGGCATGGTGACAGCGCAGTGGCGGCGCGACGAGGCGGCACGCCGCAGACCAGCACGCTCTGGTGCGGCTCAGCGCCGGGCCGCCGCCCGTTCGAGCCGGTCAGCCGGCGTGGCCCAGTTCAGGGTCTTGCGGGGACGCTCACGGTGACTGCGGCCAGCACGTACCGTCGCGGGCTCGGTGGTCGACGCGTACGAGCCGGCGATCCGAGCGCTGCTGTGCAGTGGCCGCGGATGCCCGCCCCGCTGATCGCTGAGCGGATCCGGTGGCCGTACTCGGAGGGGCCGCTGAAGAAGCGCCTGACCCCCGGCGTGCTCACCGGCCGCGGGTCCCCGCCGGTGGGGACCGCGTGTGGTCCCGGCCAGGAACCGGGGCCGCCACCTTGACCGCCACAGTTTCCACCGCCTCACCGCCGGGGGCCGGGTCCGCGGGGTCGGGGCCGTCGCCGCCGTCTCGGGTACTGCCCTGGGGGCGAGCCGACGGTGGTGGTGGCGTGGGCGCGATGGTTCGCGGGCGGCGGCGTGGAGAGCAGAACCGCCGGATCAGGTCTGCGCCCGTCTCGACGGGCGCCACCGCGTCGACACGATGCGGGTGAATTAGCGCGGAAGTGAGCGCCTGTCTACGTCGAGCGCGAGCCGCCGTCGCGGGTTCGTTCGGCCCGGGACCAGGCCCGAACCTTGCCGATCACACCCTCAGATGCGATCCTCGATCGCGCCCAAGTTGAGCACTTTCGACGAGCACCTCTGGGCACTTCCGCCGAACGTCATCACCCCGGCGCACCGGGTCCTGCGACCCCTGGGCACGCGAGGGCGGAAGGAGCACCCACGATGTCGACCCTGTCCGCCGTGGCCATCCGACGCGCCGCCGCACACCGGCGCGTCGGCCACGACAGACCCAGCGCACACACCCGCTCGGTCCGCGCCGGCGCCACGTCGGTGATCCGGCCCGAGGCCGGCGCCGGCCACGCCGCTGCGGCCCGGCACCGGTCGGCCTCGCGGTCCGCGAGGATGCTCACCGTCGGCTGCGTAGCCGGATTATGGGTGTTAGCGGGTTGCACCACCGCGACCGGCGCCTCAGGCATGGAGCTCACCGTGTCCACCACGACCGACAGGCCGGTGACCATCTACTTCGACACCCACGAGGAAGGCGCCCCCGGCTTGGCCGTGCGCTCGGGCGGTCCCACCCCGCTGGAACTCAGCCCGCGCCATCGCTCCACTGTGGTGTCCCTGCCCTACGATCACGGCGACTGGCTGCGGGTTCGCGTTGCCGCACCGCCCGACCGGCCCGCCGGCATTACCGTGGGCTGCGAGCTGCGCGCTACGAACGGTCGCCTCGTAGCCCGCGATGCCACCAGCCCCACCGATCCCCCCACTACTGTCGCCAGCTGCGCCGGCGCCGACTAGGGGTCACTGACCGAGGCGACGACGTATCGCTTGACGTCAGCGCTCAGGATCCGCACCGCCGTGTCGAAGTCGGGCCCGGAGCCCCGAAATGCCAGCAGCTCCTCCTCAGGCGCGTTCTGTGGGTTCAGTTCGTTGGTAGCGCGATCAGGGCGAGGCTATGAGCGGCGATGGTCGCGGCGGTGCGGGTGAGCAGGCCGTGGAAGGTGTGTGCGCCGTGGCGGGCCAGTTCCATGGTGTCGGTGAGTTCGCGGAAGGTGGTCTCGACCCGGTTGCGCCACTCGGCGATGACCTTCTGCAGGGCACGAGGCATGGTCTTGCGTCCGGCCTTGGTCGGTGGCACCAGGTTCGTGACCCCTTGTTGGGCAATCGATTCGGTGAAGGCTCGACCGTTGAATCCTTTGTCGTTGAGCAGCCCGACCAGGTACTCGGCGCCGCCGATCAGGTCCGGGACCAGGGCGCGTTCGTTCACCGCGGCGGGCACGATCGCCCAGGACCGGACCACCCTCGACCCCAGATCGGTGCGCACCGCGAGCCGGAAGCCGTAGAACCATTCGCCGTGTGCGGCGTCGCGACCGAAGCGTGCGCACAGCTGGTTCGGTCCGGTCCAGGAATCCGGGCCGCGGACCCGGCTGGGATGTTTGACCGGTAGTGCCGAGGTGTCGATCTGGCCCCAGTCATCGGCCGGGACGACGGCGAGCACGGCCCGGCGGATCTGCTCGTAGGCCCCGTAGAGCCACCGGTCGCGACGGTTGACCTCGCTCGGGTGGGGCAACGCGGGAAACAGGCGCGGCCATTCGCGGCCGATCTCGGCCAGGAACCCGGCCTCGCTGCGCCGGCCCAGCAAGTGCCTGACCAGCCCTATCGTGAGGATCTCGGCGTCGGTGCACGCCGGTGCCGGGCCGGGGCGCGCCGGGATGACCACTGATCCGTCCTTGATCAAGTCGTCGACCAGGACGTAGCAGTGGACGAACAGATCCTCGGCAGGCAACATGACCGGCGCCCCTGACAGGTCGGCGACTTCAGCAATCACCAGCCTGTCCAGGGGCACCTTCATGTCGTGCGCCGACACGCCGATCAACCCACAGAACGCGCCTAGGGCGCCGCTCCCCTGCCCCACGTGATGGCCGGGTACACCCTAGACAGCCGGGTGCCGTGGGCGGCGATGCACGACCTGCCCGGCCACTGACCGAGCCTGTCAGCGCCGGACCGCGCCCTCGCGGGTGGTCCGGCGTTGTCTCGGCGGTGAGATCAGCTTCCTTCGTCGACGGCGTGCCAACGTTG
>JAKDNL010000623.1 GCA_030451825.1 Pseudonocardia sp.
GAGGGCGGACGCCCCGGCAGCGGAGCGTGCCCCGGTCGAGCGGGCACGGCGAGGGGAAGGGGATGTCAAGTTGACCTCCGTGACGTGGCACGTCGCGCGGAGGGGCCAGAGGCCGCGAAGCAGCCGCAGAACTCTCGAGGACGGGCCCGGGTGCCGCAGCGCCGTCGTCGGCGCGAGCACTCCGTGATGGGTGAAGCAGTACGGCCCGGCGGACTCGAGGGGCCGGGCTCCCGCGATCACACTACCGCCCGGCCCCTCCCGTCCGGCGACCTGCGGCCCCGGCCCGGCCCGTTCGCGCAGCTCGGCGAACAGCGGATCCGGCCCGTCCCGGTCGTCGGGAGGCCCCGTCGCGAGGAACCCGTCGCCGACGCGGCGGACGTCGCGAGCAAGGTGGTCCGGCCCGTGCGGGCACGGAGATGAGGTCCACGACCTGCGGAAGGTCGATCGGCGTCAGCCGGCCGTGGTGCGCCAGCGGGTCGTCGGCGGACAGGTCAGCGTGCGCGGGGCCGCGCCCGGCCGTCGCGGCCGACGCCGCTCCGAGCTGGTGCCGGAGATCACAGAGTTCGTCCGGGGTCGCAGCCGGACCAGGCCATTCCGACCGGCGAGGTGAGGCGGCGCGGACCCGTGGAGGGAGCCGTCAGGCCGGCAGGACCAGGTCCAGGTGGCCGGGTTCGGGGCGCTCGACCGTGAGGCCGGCGCGGCGGGCGACGCGGGCCACCGCGACGGCGTCGGACGGCTCGGCGCGCGAGGTCGCGAGCAGCCGGGCCAGCGCCCCCTTGTGCGACTTGTTGTGGTGGCTGACCACCGAACGGCTGCCGTCCGGGCGCTCGGCGAGCACGTTGACCGTCACCGCACCGGGAACCTTCCCGAGCGCGGCGTAGCCACCGGAACGCAGGTCCACCACGAGCTCGCCGTCGGCGATCCGGGCCAGCAGCGGGTCCAGCACCGGTCGCCAGCGGGCCGCGAGGGTGCCGGAGCCGGGGAGCTTCGAGCCCGCGGAGAGGCGGTAGGCCGGGATCGGGTCGTCGGCGCGGAGCAGGCCGAACAGGGCCGACCCGACGGCCAGGCGGGACCGGGCGCGGGGGCCGACGGCCCGGCTGAACGAGCCGGCGTCGAGGGCGTCGTAGAGCACGCCGGTGTAGCGGTCCAGGGCCGGCATCGTCGGCGACTGGTACAGCTCGGCGTTGCGCGCGATCTCGTCGTCCTGGCGCTGCGAGACGTCGAGCGCGGCGCGGCTGGCGGGGAGGTCCGCGGCGAGCTTCACGACCTCTCCGACCAGCTCGGCGCGCACCTCACCGAGCTCGGAGTGGTGCGAGATCTCGGGCAGGTCCAGGGGCGGGCCGTCGCCTCCGACGCGCTTGGTCTCCGAGGGCGGCAGCAGCACGAGCACGCCCGGGAGGCTAACCGGCGCCCCGTCGGCTGGATCACCACGGGCGAGCCCGCGCCGGGCCCGGTGCGGCCGGATCCGGCGGCGTGCCGCCCGCGGGGCCCGGGTGTGGATCACCCGGCCGGGGAGGAAGGGTCGTTGTGCCCGGGTCGGCAGATCGCTACGGTCCACGCGTGACCTGCCTCGTGGCGCGACTGCACCTCGACTTCATGCGGATCACGAGCGCGGCCTGTCGCCTTTCCGGCTGACCCCGTCCCGCTCGATCCGGGCCCGCCGCGCACGGCCGTGGCCGCCCGTTCCCGCACGTCCCACCCGCCGCGCTACCGGCGGGATCCGCCTCCCGACGTACTCGAGGAGATATTCGTGACCGAGCCCGACCCGACCGCCAACTGGTCCTTCGAGACCAAGCAGGTGCACGCCGGCGCCGCCCCGGACCCGACCACCGGTGCCCGCGCCACGCCGATCTACCAGACCACCTCGTACGTGTTCCGCGACTCCGAGCACGCCGCCAACCTGTTCGGGCTGGCCGAGATGGGCAACATCTACACCCGGATCATGAACCCGACCACCGACGTGCTGGAGCAGCGCGTCGCGGCGCTGGAGGGCGGGATCGGCGCCGTCGCGTTCGCCTCCGGGCAGTCCGCGCAGACCCTGGCGCTGCTCAACATCGCCGAGGCCGGCTCGCACATCGTCTCCAGCGCAGCGCTCTACGGCGGCACGTACAACCTGTTCCACTACACGTTCCCGAAGCTGGGTATCGAGGTCTCGTTCGTCGACGACCCCGACGACGCCGCCGCGTGGCGCGCCGCGATCAAGCCGAACACCAAGGCGCTCTACGCCGAGACGTTGGGCAACCCGCGCGGCAACGTGCTCGACGTCGCCCTGGTCGCCGACGTCGCGCACGCCGCCGGGGTGCCGCTGATCGTCGACAACACGGTCCCGACGCCGTTCCTGCTGCGCCCGATCGAGCACGGCGCCGACATCGTCGTGCACTCCGCCACGAAGTTCCTGGGCGGGCACGGCAACTCGATCGGCGGCGTCGTCGTCGACTCCGGGAACTTCGACTGGAGTGCCCAGGCCGAGCGCTACCCCGGCCTGACCACGCCGGACCCGAGCTACCACGGCCTGAACTACTGGGAGGCGCTCGGCCCGGTCTCCTACCTGATCAAGCTGCGGGTGCAGCTGCTGCGCGACCTGGGCCCGGCGATCGCGCCGCAGAACAGCTTCCTGCTCATCCAGGGCATCGAGACGCTGTCGCTGCGGATGGAGCGCCACGTCTCGAACGCGCAGGCACTGGCCGAGTGGCTGGAGGGTCGCGACGAGGTGGAGACGGTGCACTACGCCGGCCTGCCGTCGAGCCCGTGGCACGCGCTGCAGCAGCGCTACCTGCCCAAGGGCGGCGGCGCGATCGTGTCGTTCGAGCTGCAGGGCGGGATCGAGGCGGGCAAGAGGTTCGTCGACGCGCTCGAGCTGCACAGCCACCTCGCCAACATCGGCGACGTGCGCAGCCTGGTGATCCACCCGGCCAGCACGACGCACAGCCAGCTCGGCGCGGAGGAGCAGCTGGCCAGTGGTGTCACGCCGGGCCTGGTCCGGCTCTCGGTCGGGCTCGAGGGGATCGAGGACATCAAGGCGGACCTGGACGCCGGTTTCCGTGCGGCGAAGGGCGCCTGATTACCTCTAGACCGTGAATCCCGTTCTGCTCCCTCCCGCCAGCGGTGCCTGGCGGGAGGGGGACGACCCCGGCCGACGTCGTTTCCTGGACCTGGAGTCTCCGCTGAAGCTGGAGGCGGGGGGTGAGCTGGCCGGGGTGCGCCTGTCCTACGAGACGTGGGGCACGCTGGCGCCGGACGCGTCGAACGCGGTGCTGGTACTGCACGCGCTCACCGGTGACCCGCACCTCGAGGGACCCGCCGAACGTGGGCACCCCACGGCGGGCTGGTGGCCGGGCCTGATCGGGCCCGGGCAGCCGCTGGACCCGGAACGCTGGTTCGTGGTGTCGCCCAACTCGATCGGTGGCTGCCAGGGCAGCACCGGACCGTCCTCGACGGCGCCGGACGGGCGCGCGTGGGGCAGCCGGTTCCCGCTGGTGACGCCCCGGGACACGGTCGCCGCCGAGCGCCACCTCGCGGACGCGCTGGGTATAGAGCGCTGGGCGTGCGTGGTCGGCGGGTCGATGGGGGCGATGCGCTCCCTGGAGTGGGCGGCGACCGAGCCGGGCCGGGTCGAGCGGCTGTTCCTGCTGGCCGGGCCGGCCGCGTCGTCGGCCGACCAGATCGGCTGGGCCGCGCCGCAGATCGAGGCGATCCAGGCCGACCCGAACTTCCGCGGCGGCGACTACTACGACGGCGGCCGCTACGCCATCGAGTCCTATCTGGACCACCACGCGGAGAAGCTG
>JAKDNL010000624.1 GCA_030451825.1 Pseudonocardia sp.
CGGCCGGATCCGGTCGTCGATGAAGGAGATCATCGGCCTGGTCTACAACCCGGAGATCGAGCCGGACCTGATGGTCGAGCTGCTGCCGGTGATGTTGTGGCTGGAGAACGCGGTCGGGTACTCGACCAACCGGTGCGCGGTGGCCTGCGTGACGCTCCAGCACGCCTACGCCACGATGGGCATCACCGCCCGCCCGGTCGCGGTCGATCTCGTGGTGGCGAACGAGCGGACCGGCCAACGGACCCTCTACGGCACCCCGGAGCCCTACTGGGACGGCGCCACCTTCCACGGCCACTGCGTGCTGTCCCTGCCCGCCAGCGGCCGGTTCATCGACCCGACCGTCGAGCAGTACCCGGAGCTGCGCAGATACCGACTCGGGCCGATCTGCGGCAAGCTGATCGCGGCGCAGGCCTCCCCCGAGCAGCTCGCGGCGCTCCGGGCCGGAGGAGCCGGAATCCCTCCCGGGACACACCTCGGCGTACGACGCAACGACCTGATGCTGCTCTACACCACCGCCGGCGAAGAGTTCCACGACGTCATCACCGCCGGGGCAACGATGGTGGACAACCAGGCCGACCTGGAGCGCGCCGCGCGGGTCCTGGCCGCCCAGGCCCTGCTGCTGCTCGCCGACCCGGAGGTCATCGACCGGGCCCGGACCAGCCCGCACCCGCACCTGCGCGTCCTGCTCGACCGGTTCGCCGGCGCCGCGTTCGTCGACGACGACCGAGACGAGCCCCTGATCCGGCTCCGCGACGACGCCACCCCGCGCACCCTCGCCGAGGTCCTGCAACCCCCACCTGCACCGCCGCCGACCCGGCCCCGACCGGCCCGCTCCAGGCCGCTCACGGCGACCCGCCCAAAGGAGATCCCCTCGCCACGCGAGCGAGCACCAGCGACCACCGAACCAGCCGGCTCAGACACGGCCGAGCCGGACCGGGACGGCGCCTCGCGGCCCGCGCGGCGCGGGCTGCTGCAGAGGCTGCGGGACGCCCTGACCGGCGGCAACCATCGGTGAACGTTGCTCGCAAACGGGCCGCGGCCACCATGCTGATCACCGACCCCGACGACGCCCGGGTGCTGATCGTCAACCCCACCTACAAGCCGCGGTGGGAACTGCCCGGCGGCGCCGTCGAGGCCGACGAGTCCCCGGCGGCCGCCGCCGCCCGCGAGATCCGCGAAGAACTCGGCCTCGCCCTGCCCGTCGGGCGCCTGCTCGCGCTCGACTACGTCCCTACCCTGCACCTCCCGGACACCGCCACCCGCACCGAGAGCCTGGTCACGGTGTTCGACGGCGGACACCTGCACACCCTCGACACAGTCACCCTCCCGCCCGACGAACTCAGCGACGCCGCGTTCATCGGCCTCGACCAGCTCCCCGACTACCTGCCCGCGCTGCAGTCCCGCCGCGCCATCGCCTCCGTCCACGCCCGGCGCGCCGGCACCGTCGCCTACCTCGAAGACGGCCGCCAATGACCACGCCGAACCACCCACGATCAGCCCAACCCCGTACGACGTCGGTGTGGCCGACGGCCTGGTGGCACTTGGCGCGGCGTCCTTAAGGCGCCACTGACCGTGAAGGGATTCCGTTCGTAATCTCTCTTGCCTGGTCGGCGTATCATTACTACAGTAATCCCATGATGCTGCAGCTTGCGGACGCCCTCGCGTACCTGATCGAGAAGCGAGTACCGGAGAACGTGACCCCGTATGGCGCAGCCCTGGGGCGGGCTGGCCTCGCGGTGCAGGTGCGTGACCACGCGGACGTCATCGCCGATGAAGCGGTGCGGGATGCGATCGGTCGCGGCGCGCCGCCGCAGTTCATCGCCTCGGCCCTCGGGGTCACCGAGCAGGCCGTCCGCAAGCGATGGGCGGCGCCATTGCGCGGAGACAAGCAGGTGGCGGTGGTCATCTCGCGCCGCAGCAAGGTCCGGGACGAGCTGGGCCGCACCTACGGTGAGGTCGGGGGCACCCAGCAGTACGACTCTGACAGGGCCTGGTGGTACATCGGCGATGAGGTGATGCAGGAGGCTCGCTACGCGATCATCGCCGTCGACGGCGTCGTCGAGCGCGTCTATCGGCTTGACCCGGGCGGTTGGGAGCGTGACCCGGACAGCGGTAAGCGCGCCTTCTCCGGACGATTGTGTGCTCCGGGGGAGGCACAGGCCGCGCTCGCGGCCGGCGACCTACCGATGGGTCTCGGCGATGCGTGTCCGACCCGCCGCGGCGGGGCGTACCGACCGTGCTGGTTCTGAACCGGGGGCCGCGTGAGTACTCGCGCCCTCCACGCGATCTCAGCCTGCCGGCCCGTCACTTTGCACTTCGGGCCAGCTCCCGGAGAACTCACGGGATGTTCAGTAGACCGGTCAGGAACCGCGGCGGACTACTGAGGCGCGCTGATCCGCGACGAGCCACCGTCACCGGCGGGCGGTCTGTTGTGCCCGGTCAGCGCTTCGTGACGCCCCCTCGCCGCCCAGCCCGGTCCCGGGCCGGGCGCCAGCCGACACACTGCGGGTGGCGACGACGGGCGGGGGGACCTGGGGTGTTGGTCGATGCGCGGGCGCTGGCGGCGCTGCTGCTGGGCTGCCGGTGGGTGCGGGGCCTGCACACCGGCCCGCACGACGCGATCCTCACCCACCCCGACACCGACAACGACTCCGCCGGCGGCGGGCCGGTGCACGGCGTGCTGGTCCTTCCCCACATGATCGTGCTCGGGCTTGTCGTCGGCCCCCGGATCGACCACGGCCTGTTGGCCGCCCGGGTGCGCGCCCGGCTGGCCCGCGACGCCCCCGGTGTCCCGGTCAGCCTGAGCCTGATCCGATCAGCGGAGCGTGATCCGGGTCCTCCTGCTCGCGAACCCGGTTCGGTACAGCGACCGGCGTGAGGCGTCGCTGCGCGTGACAGCGCTTGCGCCAGCCAGCACTAGCAAGCACTGTACCGACCGGTAACTGTCTTAATGGCCATTACCGGCGCGGCCGACCAGGCAAAACGCGACCCGCGCCGGTTATCCGGCCAGCAAGCACCCGAAATGTCCGATCATGCGGGTCGGCGGCGGATGGTTATGCACTCACCCAGGTGCCCGGCCCGTATCCGCCCGATCTTCGGCGAGTCGTCGACCCGTTACCCCGCGGTGACCAGGGCCACTCCTCCACTCTCACGGGCCCGCTTCCGCCGGAAGCACCTGAACCCCCCGGGAGTCAAAGGAGGGGACCGCCAGCCAGGCCTGGGCTCCGAAGCTGCGCCGGAGTGCAAAGTACGCCGAAAAGACAAGTGCATCAAACCCATTCGGCGGTAGCTTCTTGGGTCGGTGTATTGCGTTGAAGGAACTGGGATCCACCCGGCTGCCAAACAGCTACCGGTGCGCCACCTGCCGGTCGATCTCCTGCCATGCTGAGGCCGAGCTCATCGGATAACGTCTCTCAATGTGCAGTGGTCAGTCGACGTACCCGTAGATGCCCTGCCCGGACTGCCGCCGTTGCCCACGGAGATGCGGGAGCGGCTGGATGTCGCGCTCTCGAAACCCGCGGTCCAGCAGCCGATGTGGCCGAGCGAGGCTGCAGTGAGAGACGTGCGCGCCGTCCTCGAGCACGTTCCTCCGATCACGGTGCCTCCGGAGATCGACCGACTGCGTAGCCACCTCGCGGCTGTCGCCCGTGGTGAGGCGTTCGTACTCCACGGCGGGGACTGTGCCGAGACGTTTGCCGACAACACCGAGCCGCACCTGCGGGGCAACATCCGCACACTGCTGCAAATGGCGGTGGTGCTGACCTACGGC
>JAKDNL010000625.1 GCA_030451825.1 Pseudonocardia sp.
GGTGGCTGGGTGTCTGGTTCGGGCCGTACCCGACAGGCCCGCTGCGGGCCCCCTCCGGGCGCGCCGCGGTGTGCATCGCGCCGCAGCCGCAACGCACCGCATGCTGGTCATACTGGATGATCTCGACGCTGACCTACGGGATCTCATGCTGCTGGTAGCGGTCCACCACCCCAAGATCGGTGGCATCGGCCAGGGCGTGCCCGCACTCGCAGTGCCCCTGCGGGAACCGATCCTGCTGGGCATCGGGCCGCTGGACCCAGGCGAGGTTCGCCCCCGGCGCTCCCGGCTGCTTGCCCCTCGCCCGCTTCGGCCCACCAGGGCGCGTCTTGGCCACCGGCGCCGTCTTGCCCGGATCGTCGTCCCTGGACGGCGGCATGGAGGAGTTGCCGGAGTTGCGCGACAGCAGGTGCTCCACCCGGGCCAGCTTGGCGGCCAGCTCCTCATTCACCGCCCGCAGCGCGGCGATCTGCGTGGCCTGCTCACCGACGAGGGCGAGCAGCTGCTCGCGCGTCATCTCCTCCGGCACGGCCACCCGAAGATCACACTACGACCAGGCCCACGCCTCGGTGACCAACACGCCGAGATCAACGGATTCGGCCCGGCACCCGGCCCCGGTCACGCGCACGCGCCACGCGAGGCATCCGTGCGAGTTGCCGCTGCGGCCAGCGCGGCCTCGCTGATCCGCCAGCTTTCATACCCCCGCTCGTCGTCGACGAGCACCTCGAGCAGCCCGGCTCGTTTCAGCCGCCCGGCCGCCGCCTCGACCACATCCCGCGACAGCGAGGTCTCCCGCATCAGACCGAACGGCGTCACATACGGCGTCGACCGCGTCCGATCCGACGCCTCCAGCCCGAGCTTCGACGTCCTCGCCGCGACCACACCGAACACGTACAACGTCTCCGGATCAGCCAGCGCGTCGATCACTGCACGAGCGTCATCGATGGCCACGCTGATCAAGCGTAGCCGCGACCCACGTCGACGACCGACCGACCCGGCCACAGCCCGGGCCAGGCATCAACATCAACATGCCGAACCGGCTGAATGTTTACTGGCGACTGCCGGGAGTGTCGGTGCCGGCTCGACGACGCCCGGGACGCCGACGCTTTAGCTGCGGTGGTGCAGGGAACGGGGGGGGGGGGCGGGACGGGCGGGGTATCCGCCGCGGCGGCTGATGCCGTCGAGGAGATCGGTCTCCGCTGCTTGGCGGCGGCGCCAACCGCGAACGAGCTGTTGGAGGGTCTGTGCGGTTGCGATGTCCTGGTCCGGGCCGAGTTCGCCGGCGGGTGCGAGTGTTGCGCCGGTTGTGCGGCGTGGTTCGCGCGCGGGTGCGGTGAGGGCGGCGATGGTGTCGTCGACGAGCGCGGCGGTCTCGTCGAGGCCGGTGCTGCGGGCTAGTCGCTCCCAAATCGGTGCGGCGGCGGTCTCGGTGACGCCGGTCTGGGCGAGGGTGTCGTGCAGGGCGGCCAGCTGGGCGTGGTCGGCGCGGAGCACGAAGCTGTCGAGCAGTTCACCGAGCGCGGGATCGAGCGGCCTGTCGTGCTGGATCCAGGCGCGGGTCTGGGTGCTGAAGTTTTGCTGCACGGCGAGGCGGTGAGCGCGCAGCGCGGGCCCGGGGGCGCCTGCCAGGGTGGGCGCGGCGCCGGTGGCGGCGTCGGCGACGGCGAGCAGGGCGGCGGTCTTGATCGCCGCGCGAACTGCCGGGTCGTGCCAGTCGGGGGCGACCAGTGCGGGGTTGAGTCCGCGCAGCGGTTCCGGGTCGCCGCGCAGGGGGTGTTGGACCGGACGGCCGCCGGTGATGGTGCGCGGGCTGCTGTCGGGGCCGTTGAGGGTGTCCTCGATGACGGCCAGGGCGTCGGCGGCGCCGAAGGTGAGTTCGGGTTCGGTGGGTAGCTGCGCTTCGGGGATCCCGCGCCAGCGGGCTCGGGCGGGCTGGTGGAAGGCGTAGCCGGTCTTGCTGTCGGGTTGCGGGTCGTCGGGGTGCGTGGCGTGCAGGGCGTAGCGGCCGGTGAACGTGGTGTCGGGGTAGGCGGCGGTGAGGAGTTCCTGGATGGTGCCCTTGAAGCTGTTGTCGACCAGCGTCACCGTGCTCCCCGGGGTGGTGATGGGGACGGCGGCGTCGTCGAGATAGTCGGTCAGGGCCTGCGCGGCGCCGTCGACCTCAGAGGGATGTACTCGGGTCCGGACCCGGAACGGCTCGACCGAGTCGAAGGTGGCGCCGGTGTGGCGTTCGAGATCTTGCAGGGCGGCGTCGACCAGCACCCGTGACAGGACGATCTCGCTGGCGTGCGCGGCGAAGAACTCGGGGTCCAGGCCGCGGATGGCGGCGGCGTAGGAGTAGGCGTCGCGGCCGAGGAATACCACCCGCCGCTGGGGGTCGGCGGCGATGTCGGCGCGCAGGTCGGCGAGCATCTCCGCGGCGATCGCGGTGACGAAGGGGCCGTGGTGGGTGCGGAACACGGTGTAGGCGCGCGCGACCGCGGCCTGCTGAATGGGGTCGGTGAGCTGGTAGAGCCGGTAGAGCGCATCGAGGTCGGCCGGGAGTTCCCGGCCCTGCGCGGTGCTCAGGCCGGCCGCCGCGCGCCGACGCCGCGCGCGGTCGCAGACGCGGCGGCGGCCGGGGTTGCCGGGTCGAGCGCCGCGGCGAACCAGGTCATGAACGCGGGGTAGTCGGCCTTGGTGCTCAGCCGCAGCCGTACCCCGTCGGGAGCGGTGCTCATCCGCCCGATCTCGTCGAGCACGACCGGGGTGCCGGCGGCGGTGACGAACGGCAGCCCCAGCGCCGCGGACAGCGTCAGCCCGTCGTGCTGCAGCGTGGAGGGGTAGGCCGTGGCGTACCAGCGGTCCAGGTGGGCGTGCAGGATCGCCGCCCACTGCGCGGCGGGCGTCGCGGCGGCCTGCTCGAGCGCCTGGTAGATCGGGTGCCCTGCGGTGATCCCCAGCTCGGGGGTGAACGTGACGTCGGAGGTGATGAACCGCGGGGTCGCCAACCGGCCCTGCCCGACCGCGGCCATCACCCGGCGCGCGGCGTCGACGTCGAGGCGAATGTTGTGCTCGGCCCGGTCGGGACAGCGGTAGGCCAGGGCCCCGCCCATCTGCGTCACCCGCAGCCGGGCGGCGAGGTCGGGGGCGTGGTCGAGGACGTGGGCGAGGTTGCTCAGCGGGGCCATGCCCACCCAGCGGACCGGGCCGTCGGTGCGCGCGCAGACGGCAGCGACCGCGGCGAGCACGGCGGCCGCGCCACCGGGCTGGGACGGGACCGTCGCCGGGGTGAGGTCGTGCACGCAGAAGTGCTCGGTGTCGCCCAGCACGGCCCCGGCCACGGTGGGCACCTCCGGGCGGCCCAGGGTGTCGAGCAGCCAGCGGGCGAACCGGGCCCGCCCGCCGTTCTCGACCGGGGGGCGGGTCTCGTCACCGGTCAGTACCAGCGCCAGCCGCGGCTGCTGGCGGGCGGCGGCGGCGACGGCCAGGGCGTCGTCGACGTCGCCGCCGATGTCGGTGTCGATGATGATCGGGGTGCCGCGCAGGTCCTCGGGCCACGGCGCGGCGCGCAGCTTGGCCGCGGTGGCGGCGAGAGTGGTGCCGGGCAGGGCGTCGCCGGTGTCGACCATGACCTGCCAGTGCTCGCGCACCCCGCCCGGAGAGGAATCGTCATCGGGTCGGGCGGCCATCACACCGGCACCTCCAAGGTCACCCCGACCCTACCGGTCGCCGCCACGCCACCGCCCGCCTGCGGCGCCGCGGGATTGGGGGGCCCGCCACCGTCGGTCAG
>JAKDNL010000626.1 GCA_030451825.1 Pseudonocardia sp.
GGCGACCACGGCGTCGGCCAGCACGGCGAGCACGCGCGCGGTGGTCCCGACGCCGTGCGCCCGGGCGGCGGCGCGCACCTCGGCACCGTCGAGGCCGAGGCCGATCCGCCGGTGGGCCGGGCCGGCGAGGGTGCCGGTCAGCGGGGACCGCCCGGCCGGAGGCATCGCGGCCAGGTGTGCGAGCCCGCACAGCACGGCGGCGCCGGCCCGGACACGTCGCATGCCCTGCCGGGCTCCCGGAACGGGTGCGCCGGGGCCGGGACGGCGTATCGGGACCGGCGCCGGGGCGCGGCCGCCCTCGTCGGTCAGCAGCGCGACCAGCGCGTCGGTGATCACCAGGCCGTCGCCGAGGGCGTGGTGCGCGCGGGCCAGGACCGCGCAGCGGCCGGTGGCAGGGTCGTGCGCGGCCTGCAGCTCCCAGCCCAGCCCCGGGTCGATCGCGGTGCCGAAGAACGCGCCGGCCGCGTCGTCCCAGCTGCGGTACGGGCCGTCCGGGTCGAGGGTGACGACGTCGCCGCGCACGTGCCGCTCCGGCGACGGGGCCGCGACCGGAGCCCACCGGGGCCGGGAACCGGGCACCATCCGGCGGCTCAGCAGCTCGATGCCGCCGGCCCGGTCCCGGACCAGACCGGCGAGGTGCTCGGGCCAGTCCACCGGGGGACCGCCGTCCGGCGCGTCGAGAACGATCACGGCTCCCACCTGCTGGGGGACCCGCGCCGTCTCGGCGGCGACGAAGAACGCATCCTGCGCGCGGACGGGGTGGGTGCCGGCGCTCGGGTGCCGCAGCCGGGCGAGGGCGGCGACGTCGGTGGTGAACCCGGCCACCGCGGCCAGGCGCGCGCGCAGCGGCGCGACGGCCGCCGCGTACCGCGCGGGGTCGGCGAGCTCGCGCACCGCGGACGCCAGCCCGGCCGGGCCGTGGCAGCACCGGGCCAACCCCGCGGCGGCCAGGATCGCGGCGTTCGCGCGGCCGTGCCCGGGGACCGGATCCACCAGCAGCAACGGGCGCGCGCAGGCCAGCGCCTCCAGCGCCGTCGCGCCGCCGGCGTTGGTGACCACGATGTCGCATTCGCGGGTGGCGGCGGCCGGGTCGTCGATCCATGTCCGGACGTCCAGGGCGGTCCCGCGCGGGTGGCGGGCCGCGAGCCGGTCCAGGCGCCGGCGCAGGTCCGGGTCCCGACCGGCGCTCACCAGCACGTCGGCGCCCGCGTCGAGCACCGCCGCGCACAGGCCCGCGACGTCGCCGAACGCCAGCGAGCCACAGGACACCAGCACCAGCGCCCGGTCCCGGCCGTGCTCGCGCTCCGGCGGGTGGAACCGGCGCACGACCGGGGGTGCGGTGACCCGTGTCCGCGCCCCCGGCGCGTAGCGCGCCAGCAGCTCGGCGCCGGCCCGGGTGCCGACCAGGTGCAGGTCCAGCCCGGCGTCGACCCACAGCGGGTGCGGCGCGGGATCGGCGACCAGCGCGACGGCCGGCACGTCCAACCGGCCCTGCCGGCGCAGCCGGGCCAGGCCGGTGATCCCCTCCGGGAACGTCGCGACGACCAGGTCGGGCCGGTGCCGATCGAGCTGCGCGGCCAGCCCCCGCGCGCTCCACACACCGATCACGGCGCGGGTGGCGGCCCGAAACGGGCGCACCCGGCACAGCAGCCAGAAGTAGAGCGCGTAGAGCTGCGGCAGGTACCGCACACAGCCCGCGTAGATCGCCCGGAACGCCGGGGCGGTGCCGCGGCCCATCTCGTCCAGGGTGTCGGTCCAGGCGACGTCGACGCCGGGCCAGACCTCGCGTGCCCGCTCCTCGACGGCGCGGGCGGCGGCGTGGTGGCCCTCGCCGAGACCGCCGGTGACCAGCAGCAACCGGCGTGGAGCCCGCGCGTCCCCGGTGTCCGGGCGGGCCGGGCCGGCGACCGCGACGGGCCCGCCGGCGTCTCCCGCCGCGGTGGCGGTACGGACGCGTCCCACCGGTCCGCCGGGACTAGCCTTCGTCCGTGGTCTCATCCGCGCCGCACCGGGTCCTGGTCCTGTCCGCGCCGGTCGGCGAGGGCCACGTCGCGGCCGCACGGGCGATTGCCGCCCGGATGCGCGCGCTGTGGCCGGACGCGGTGGTGCGCGAGGTGGAGAGCACCGGCGGCCCGGCCCGGGACCGCCTGCTGGGTGCCGCGTACGCCGTCGTGATGCGCCGCGCCCCGTGGCTCTACGGCCTGGGCTACGACCTGCTGGTGCGGGTCCCCCGGTTCGCCGCGCTGTGCAAGAGAGTGGCCGGCCTGCGGCTGGCCGGGACGCTGGCGCCGCTGATCGAGGCGCAGCAACCGGACCTGGTCGTGTCCACCTACCCGATGGTCTCCGGCGGTCTGGCCCGGCTGCGCCGCCGCGGACGGCTGCCGGGGCGTAGCGTCGCCGTCGTCACCGACGTGGCCGTGCACCCGTTCTGGGTGTGGGCACATGTCGACGAGACATGGACACTGCTGGAGTCCTCGCGCCGCCAGGCCGCCGGCATCGAACCGGCCGCGGACGTGCGGGTGGTGCCCCCGGTGGTCGACGCCCGCTACCGCCCGTCCGACCGGGGACGCGCCCGCAGCGCCCTCGGCATGGACGACGGTGCGTTCGTCGTGCTTCTCAGCGGCGGGTCGCTCGCGTTCGGCGGGCTCGAGGCGCTGGCCGGGGCCGTGCTCGACGCCGGGGACGGCGTGCTGGTCGCCGTGCTGTGCGGTCGGGACGAGCGGCTGCGGTCGCGGCTGGCCGCGCGCGGGCTGCCGGCGGACCGGTTGCGCCCGCTGGGCTGGACCGACCGGGTGCCCGAGCTGCTGGCCGCCGCGGACGTCCTGCTCACCACGGCCGGCGGCATGATCGCGACCGAGTCGCTTGCCGTCGGGACGCCGGTGCTGTTCGCCTCGCCGGTGCCCGGGCACGGCCGGGCCGGGGCCGCGATGACCGCCGACGCCGGGCTGGCCCTGGTCTGCCACGGCCGCGAGGAGGTGGCCCGGACCGTCGCCCGCCTGCACGACGACCCGGCCGAGCGCGCGGCGCTGTCCCGGCGCGCGGCGGAGTTCTCCGCCCGCGACCTCGACGACGAGCTGCGCGCCCTCGCGGGCCGGATCGGGCCGCGCATGTGAGTTCGGGGCACCTGAGCCCGGCGCACCGGAGCCCGGGGCGGCTGAGCTCAGCCCACCCGCAGCGGGCGCGGGGCGCCCAGACGCAGCCGGATGCCCTCGCCGGCCAGGCTGCGGTGGAACCACCACAGTGACAGCCCGATCCCGGCCACCACCAGCGAGTACGAGCCCGCGGTGGAGACCATCAGGAAGTTGCCGACGGTCTGGGTCGCCAGCACCGCCAGCGTCGTCCCGCCGTTGACCAGGAACACCGCAGCCCACAGCAGCGAGACCTGTTTGAAGAACCGCTTCATCCGCGGGTGCCCGGTCAGCGCGTCCGGGAACGCGCAGAAGTCGTCGGCGAGCTTGGCCAGCAGCGGGCGGTCGAGCCCGATCGTGACCAGCAACAGCCCGGCGAACACGAAGTTCTGCACCGTCGGCTGCAGGAAGTACAGGAACGCGCTGCCGGTCCAGAGCCCGACCGCGGTCCGGGCCACCAGCAGCACCGTGCTCAGCACCAGGATCGCCGGGATCGGCCGGCGCAGCATGATCCGGCGCCCGATCGCGGCCGCCGACCAGCCCAGCGCGCCGATCAGGCCGGCGTCGAACCCGACGTGGGTGAACAGCACCCAGAACAGCGCCAGCGGGATCAACGTCGACTCCAGCAGCGGCCGCGC
>JAKDNL010000627.1 GCA_030451825.1 Pseudonocardia sp.
GGTTGCCGCCCGGGGGGGGGGTTTTTTTTGCCGGGCCCCATCTGGGTCCGGGGGGCCCGGGGGTGGGGGGGGGGGGGGCCCGCGCCCGGTCCGGCGAGTGGGGTCAGCCGGCGGTCGGGGCCTCGACGTCCATCGCGCCCGGGATCTCCAGCGGGGGGAGGTCGTCGAGCGAGGGGAGCGCGTCGGCGGCGGGCAGGGACCCCGGCGACGCCGCGGTGGACGTCGCGTCGGGGGCGCCGATGTCCATCGTGGCGTCGTCGCCCACGTCGGCCGGAAGGACGTTCTCGGCCAGCGAGGTGTCGGGTACCTCGGGGGTGCTCGGCGCGGCGGGAAGCTCTGCGGCAGAGGCCTGGCCGATGAAGCCGGCCCCCAGCACGGCGGCGCCGGCGCCGGCGAGCGACAGGCGGAGAGCGTTCCTGGCGATCGAGTCCATACGAGCAGCCTTTCGAAGCACGGTTTCTGGAATGGGGAGCATGCAACGGGGCGAACCCCTGATGGTGCAACGAGACCGTCCGGACTCCGGTTTCGCCGTGACGGGACCGGACGCCGATCTTCACTCGTGCGGGTGAGACCTCCGGTCGTCGCCCCCGCTCGCGCCGCTGGAACACCACTCCTCACCCGAAGCCACCGCCCGCCCGCCCGCGCGAGGAGGATGGAACCGTGCGCACGTCCTCCACCAGCGCTGCGACGGTGCGCCGCGCCGCATCCGCAGCGGCCGTCACCGGCGCTGTCGCGGGAGCGGCACTCGGGACCGGCTGGTACTACTCGTCGGTCCTGCTCGACCCGCGGTCACGAGCCGGGTTCCCGGAACGGGTCCTGGCCACCACGGCCGGGTCGGTGGTGCTCGCGCGAAGCCGGCTCTGCGCCCAGCCGGGCGTCTGGGGGCTGCGCTGGGACGGCGGCCTCGCCGTGCTCGGCCCGGTGCTGGAGCAGGAGGGGGACCGGGTGGTGCGGCAACGCCGGGAGGGGCCACGACCGCCTGTCGGCCCCGCGGTGATCGACGCCGGGCCGTTCGACCCGGACCCCGCCGCCCGCGGCCTGGCCTTCGCCGAGGTCGCGGTGCAGACCCCGCTCGGCCCGGCGCCCGCGTGGGACGTGCGGGCCCCCGAACGCGGCGGAGCGGACGGGGTCTGTGCGGAGGGGGTTTGGGCGATCCATGTGCACGGGCGCGGTGGGTCCCGCCGGGAGGCGTTGCGGATCCTGCCCGCGCTGCACCGCCTCGGCCTGCGCCAGCTCGTGATCAGCTACCGGAACGACGACACCGCCCCGGACGGGCCGGACCGGCGCTGCCACCTGGGAGATACCGAGTGGCAGGACCTCGACGCCGCGGTCGGGTACGCCCTGGAGCGGGGTGCGGAGAAGATCGTGCTGGTCGGATGGTCCATGGGTGCCGCCGTGAGCGGGGCGTTTCTGGACCGGTCGCCGAGGGCGGCGCACGTCGCCGCCGTGGTCTGGGACGCGCCGCTGCTGGACTGGCACGCGACCCTGCGCAGCCAGGCTGCCAACCGGTACCTGCCGCCGGCGCTGGCCGGGCTGGCCTCGCGGTTCACCACCTGCCGGATCGGGATCGACTTCGATCGGTTCGACCTGGTGCGACGGCCCCCGGCCGTGCGGCCTCCGACGCTGCTCGTGCACAGCGACGCCGATTCGGCGGTGCCGGTGTCGGTCAGCCGGGAACTCGCCGCCGCGGCCCCCGGCCTGGACTGGCCGGTGCGCTATCTCGAGGTCGCCGGCGTCGAGCACACCGGCAGCTGGAACGCCGACCCGCAGGCCTACTCCGACGCCGTCACCGGATTCCTGGGGGAGACGCTCGGGATCGGTGGGCGGGATCGATGAGCGGGTCAGCCGTCGGAGCGGGTCGGGCCCCGGCCGACCGGCTTGCCGAACAGCGCGTCCTCGGTCGGGTCCGTCGTGGCCGGCGGCGTGCCCGGGTCGACGGCCTGCTCCCGGCGCAGCACCAGCGACCAGCCCCACGCCGACAGCGCGGTCAGCACGGCCAGGGCGACCAGCCACGGCCAGCGACGGGTGGCCGGGGCCGGGTCGATCGCCCGGGCCAGCGAGGTCCGGGCGTCGTCGAGGGTGTCCGCGGCGTTCGAGGTGACCGACGAGACGACGTTCGAGGCGAGTAGGGATGCGGCCTCACCGAAGTCCCCGACGGCCGTGCCCGCATCGTTCCGGGCCCGTTTCCATGTCCGGCTGGCGTTCATCGTGCGACCTGCTTCCCGCGTGGGCGTCCGTGTGCTGGCACGATGGTATCCGTGACCGAACCAGGAAACGCGAAGACGACCGCAACCCTGCGCACCTCCGAAGGGGACATCCGGGTCAACCTGTTCCCGGACCATGCACCGAAGACGGTCGCGAACTTCGTCGGGCTCGCGGACGGATCCAAGGACTACACCGGACCGAACGCCGCCGGCGGCGACTCCGGACCGTTCTACGACGGCTCCATCTTCCACCGGGTGATCAGTGGATTCATGGTCCAGGGCGGGGACCCGACCGGTACCGGGCGCGGTGGCCCCGGCTACCAGTTCGGGGACGAGTTCCACCCCGACCTCAAGTTCGACCGCCCCTACCTGCTCGCAATGGCGAACGCCGGGCCCGGCACCAACGGCTCGCAGTTCTTCATCACGCTCGGGCCGACCCCGCACCTGAACCGTCGCCACACCATCTTCGGTGAGGTCGCGGACGCCGAGTCGCGGGCCGTCGTGGACGCGATCGGGCAGACCACCACCGGGCAGGCCGACCGCCCCCTGACCGACATGGTGCTCCAGCACGTCGAGATCGAGCAGAACTGAGCGTGGCACGACGGGCCGCGGTACCGAGGCCCCGGCGATGACCGGCCCGGCCGGTCCACCGGGGCCCGTACCGCCCGGTTCGTACCCACCCGGACAGCCCGATGCCGGGGCGATGGCCTGTGCCCGCCATCCCGACCGCCCGACCCGGTTGCAGTGCACCCGGTGCGGGCGTCCGGCGTGCCCGGACTGCCTGCGCGAGGCCTCGGTCGGTTACCACTGCGTGGACTGCGTCTCCGGGGCCGCGCGCTCCGCCCGGCGCGGGCGGACCGTCGCCGGCGCGAGCCGGGTCGGCAAGCCGGTGATGGTCCCGATCCTGATCGCGATCAACGTCGCGGTCTTCGCGCTCACCGTGGCCGCGGCCGGGAGCGTCTCGGACAACTACGCGTCGGCACTGTTCGCACGGACCTCGCTGACCCCGATCCTGGTCGTCGACGGCGAGTGGTGGCGCCTGCTGACCTCCGGGTTCCTGCACTTCGGCCTGCTGCACCTGGCGTTCAACATGCTCGCGATGTGGGTCATCGGCCGCGACGTCGAGACCGTGCTGGGCCGCTGGCGTCTGCTCGCGGTGTATCTGGTGTCGCTGCTCGGCGGGTCCGCCGCGGTGATGCTGTTCTCCTCACCCACCACCCAGACCGCGGGCGCGTCCGGGGCGGTGTTCGGCCTGATGGGCGCCCTGGCCGTGCTGCTCTACCGGCTGAAGATGCCGGCCGGTCAGGCGATCGGCGTGATCGTGATCAACATCGTGATCAGCTTCGCGATCCCCGGGATCTCCTGGACCGCGCACCTGGGCGGCCTGGTGATCGGCGCCGCCACCACGGTGGCACTGGTCTACCTGCCGAACCGGCAACGCCCCGCCGTGCAGGCCGCGGCCGTCGCCGGGGTCGCCGTGGTCGTGCTGCTCGCGATCGGCCTGAGCCTCACCCTCGTGACCTCGTGACCTCGTGACCTCGTGACCTCGTGAC
>JAKDNL010000084.1 GCA_030451825.1 Pseudonocardia sp.
GCTCCAATCAGGACACGCGCCATAGTGGACACGCCGACTGCTGCGACAACGCCCCGGGCGCGGGTATCGATGTGCGGTCCGAGCCGACCTGCCGTGTTGGTCAACGAACGGCCTGCCGGCGCCGTGAAGTACAGATGCTGTCCGCCGCCGGCAGTGACCACCGTCAGCGTGTCTCGAGGAACGACTTCGTGCGCGTTGCGCGCGATCTCGGCCAGCACCTGCCGTCCGTGGCGGCGATCGGGATCGGACCGCTTCGGCGCGTCGAGGTCGACCACCAACAGTCCTGACGGCCCCGTCGCGACCCCGATGTTGTAAGGCGCATGCACCCACCATCGTTCGATCTGCTCGACGTCGGTAGTCGCGCATCGTTCCCAGTCGCGGCGCACGGCGGGGACCTTTGTGCCGGGCCGAAGCGGGAAGACGCACAGTCCTCGGGCGGCCAGCGAACACGCTGCGCGCATCAGTCGGTCAGGCGGCACGTCGGACTCCTCCGTCGGGAGAACGGCAGAGTGCCGCGTTCACGCGAGCAAACCGTGGCCGACGAGTTGTTGCTCCGATCAGGGGACTTCCTGCCGTTCCGTCCCCGGGTCCCGATCAGATTGCTATTCACGTGACCTCGATCAGCGATCGGAGCCACGGAGCGACCACACAGGAGAAGCGCAGCGACCACGCCTCGGGCGCAACCTCAGCTGCATCGGCATTCAAGGGGGACAAGTGACGACAAGGCACAGCCACCGGTGGCTGGTTCCGTTGTTCGCAGCCGGAGTCGCCGTCGGCTGCTCGGCACCGAGTCCCGAAGTGCCTTCCCCAAGCAGCGCACCTCCGACGCCCGATCCGATCGAGCGCAGCGCTCTGGCCGCCTACGAGGAGTTCTGGACGGTCACCGACGCTGCGTTTGCGTCGCCCGGGTCGCGGGACTGGACCTCCCGGACCCGGGAAGTCGCCACCGGGCAGGCACTCGAGTCGCTCGACAGGGACATCGCCAACTACTCCGGGGTGCCGGCGCACACGGAGGGAACGGTCGCCCGCTCGCCCAGGGTGGCCAGCGCCGCGCCTCAACGGGTCGGCGTCGTCGACTGCGTCGACATCAGCGGCTCCCGGCTCGTCTCGGACGACGACGGCACGGTGCTCGACGACCTGGCGAACCGTGTCCCCCGCTACCTCTATCGGGCCGAGGTGATCCCCCGCGGCGACCGATGGGTGGTCGAGAAAACCACGCCGTCGTTGGCCGAGCCGTGCTGAGCGCATCGCTCGTGGCCGTGTTCCTGCCCTCGCTGGTGGTGACGACGGTCCACGCGGGGGTAGAAGGTCCACCCCGCTGCACGGTCGTCGACAGCATCGGGCGATGCCTCGTCAGCGCCGTCGACCCAGGGCGACGCGGGGCAGGCGAACCGCGACGACGCCTGCGCGAGCAACAGACGTCCAGGTCATCTCAGACAGCGGAGCGGCCACGACAGATCGCGTCCGAGGAGTCGGCGAGCCCTCCGCCGACTCCGCCTCCATCACCCGTGAGAGCACTTCCCGGAGGAGCCGGAGCGAACGGAGGATGGAACCAACGACCAGTAGAGGATCTTTCGGGTCTTCTCGTCGAGCCGGAACCCGACGAGCAGCAACTCGGCGCACCAGCTGTGTCACCGGAGATTCTCGCTCGGCGGGCGATCGAGCAGCTGCCTCTGCCCGCGCCGGTGCTGCACGCGTCGAGCGGCGAACGGGGTTTCGTCGGAGTTCCGATGTGGCTGTGGATCGACGGCAACGCCGAGTCCATCGGCCCGATCTCGGCGACGGCCACGGCCGGCGCAGCCAGCGTCACGGCGACGGCGCAGCTGTCCGAGGTCGAGTGGACGATGGGCCCTCCGGGCGGCACCGTCCGATGCGCCGGGCCCGGGACCCGGTGGACCGGGCAGGAGGGGCCATCGCCGGACTGCGGCTACACCTATCAGCAGCGATCGCTCCCCGACCGGACCGCGGGAGCCGGGCGCTGGACCATCACCGCGACCGGCGTCTGGACCGTGAGGTGGTCCGGGGCAAGCGGTGGAGCGCCGGTCACCGGCGAGCAAGCCGTCCGGGTCCCCAATCAGACGACGCTCGCCGTCGACGAGGTCCAGGTGCTCGTCGGTGGTGACGGATCATGACCGCCACGGCCCACGTCCGGAGCGCACCTCCCGAGCAGGCGTCACGGCCGCTTCGGCGGCGACGGTCGTCGCGGGTCCTCTTGCTCTCCGTCGTTCTCGCCATCCTGGGTGCGCTGCTCGGGGCGTACGCCTACCGCGCTGCGGTGAGTCGGGACGGCATCGTCGCAATCGCCCAGCCTCGGCCTTTCGGCACCGCCATTCGCATCAGCGACCTTCGAGAGGCCCAGCTCCCGAGCGACACCGGGCTGGCCACGGTGAGGTGGAGCGAGGTCGACTCGGTGGTCGGCAAGCTCGCCTCCACCGATCTCCGAGCAGGACAGATACTCACTCCGGACTCGGTCACGGACGAACGTGTTCCGGCCCCAGGCGAAGCGGTGGTGGGCCTCTCGGTCGAGTCCGGGCGCGCGCCGTCGGAATCACTGGCCGCACGCGACGAGGTTCTCGTCGTCACCGGTTCCGGCCGCCCTCCCCGGCGGGCCGTCGTGGTGCGGTCGGGCGAGTCCGACGCGACGGGCCGACGCGGTGTCGATGTCCTCGTCCGCCAAGCCGACGCCGAAGAGCTGGCGCTCGCATCGGTCGATGACCGGGTGGCCATCGTCCTCGTGGGTCGGAGGTGACGACCGTGCTGATCGGAATGGTGTCGGCGAAGGGCAGTCCTGGTGTGACAACGTCCGCGCTCGCGGTCGCATCTCGATGGCCCCGCCGAGTGCTCGTGCTGGAGGCGGACCCGTTCGGCGGTGACGTCCGCGCCGGGCTGGGCGGCGGGGAATGGCCCTCATCCGCAGGCCTCGCGGACGCGGTCGTCGACCTTCGGTCTACCGGTATGGATGAAGCACTTCGTCGTCGCGTACACCGTCCGGCCTCCCATGCACCGCCGGTACTCGCCGGTCTCGGCTGCGTCGGACAAGCGCCGAGCGTTGCCTGGACGCAACTGGCAACGGCCCTGGGCCGCATGACCGGAGCAGACACGGTGGCCGATTGCGGTCGCTTCGCCGTCCTCGACGGAGTCACCCCTCTCCTGCGTGTCTGCGACGTGGTGGTCCTGGTCGTCGGGTCCGGCCTCCGGGCCGTTCGGGCGGCGTCACGCGTCGCTCCGCTTCTCCACGACGAGCTCGGTGCCGAACCGGGCGACGTCCGCGTCACGTTGCTGGTCGTCGGCCCGGACGAGCCGTACTCGTCGCCGGAGATCGCCGCCGGATGTGGACTCTCGCTGCTGGGCGAGCTCCCCCGCGACCGTCGAACGGCAGACGTATGGAGCGACGGGACACCGCCGGCACGTGGGTTCGACCGCAGTCCCTTGCAGCGCGGCGCCGGTCGGATTGCGACGAAGCTGGTCCGGGCGGGCACAGCGGGTTCCGGTGCAGCATGACGCGCTCTACGAACGGGGCCACCCGCAGTCCGCAGGTCGATCGTCGATTGACCGAACGCGTCCACACCGCTGTCCTCCGGCGTCTCGCCGACGAGCCGGACCGCGACCGCCTCGACCCGGCCGACCAGCGACAGATCATGTTGGCCTGGATCCAGGCCGAGCTCGATATCGAGGCACGGCGCCGCATCGCCGACGGTGAGCAGCAACTGGACCCGGACGTCGAGCGGACGGTCGCCCGCACCGTCGAGAACACCGTGTGGGGCCTCGGCCGGATCCAGGCGTTGCTCGACCTGCCCGGTGTGGAGGACATCCACATCACCGGCTGCGACACCCCGGTCCTGCGCATGACCGACGGGTCCATCCGACCGGCCGAGAGCCCCATCGCGGACACCGATGCCGATCTGGTGCAGCAGCTGCAGCACATCGCCGCGCACCACGGGAGCTCGGAGCGAGCGTTCTCCCCCGCCCAGCCGTGCCTGAACATGCAGCTGCCGGACGGCTCCCGGCTCGCGGCGATGCGCGAGGTGGTTCCGCGACCGGTCGTCACGATCCGCAAGCACCGCCTGGTCGATGTACAGCTCCACGACCTGGTCCGCCTCGGCACCGTCTCGACTGTCATGGGGCGATTCCTCGCCGCGCTCGTCGCTGCAAAGCAGAGCACCCTCGTGACGGGGATGCCGGCCTGTGGAAAGACCACGATGCTCAGGGCACTGGCACGCGAGATCGCCCCGCGCGAACGGTTCGCGACCCTCGAGACGGAGTTCGAGCTCAACCTGCACCGGCTCCCGCAGCGGCCACCCCTGCTCTACGCCGCCGAGTGCCGGGCAGGTTCGACCGAGCGGGACCCGTCGACAGGTCGTCCGGCCGGCGAGATGACGCTGTCGGATCTTCTGCACCAGACCCTCCGGATGTCGGTCACCCGAGTGGTCGTCGGCGAGGTTCGCGGCGCGGAGGCGCTACCGATGCTCGAGGCGATGAACGCCGGCATGCCGGGCTCGATGTGCACGCTGCACGCCGGCTCCGCCTCGGACGCCTTCGAGCGGCTGGTCACCGCGACGATGAAAGGCGCCGGATCCGGTTGGTCGGACGCCTTCGTGACCCGCCTGGCCGCTCAGGGGATCGACTACGTCGTGCACCTGCGCCACACGACGACCCCCGAAGGCCGCCGGACCCGGTTCGTCTCCGAGGTCGCCGAGGTGACGTCGGTCGGCGAGAACGGCGGCGTCGCGATGAACCGGATCTTCGCGCCGAAGGGCAACGATCCACGCGGCGTATTCCAGCTACTCCCCCAGAAACGCCGCCCCTTCGACGAGGCGGGCATCGACCTCGGGTTCCTACACGGCGCTGGCGACGGGTGGTCCCGATGACGCTCGCACACACCGCCGCGTTGCTGGCGGGGGCATGCCTCGCTCTCGCCGGATGCATGGCGATGCCCTGGAGCCGACGGCGCGCAGTCGTCGAGCGGGCACCGGCCGGGCCTGCACCGGCGTGGCTTCGACGTCTGCGAGTCCTCTCGGCGGCGCTCGGCGACCCCGTCCGGTCTCGGCCCGCCCGTCGACGGGTCGTGGTCTGGACCGTGGCAGGGGCTGTGATCTGGGCGGTCTCCGGATGGCCGGTCGCCGGTGTCGCCGTGGTCGTCGCCGGGTTGTGGCTCCCGTGGCTGCTGGGCTCGGCCCGCGTCGTACACCAGCGGATCGCCACCCTCGAAGCCCTCGAGACGTGGTGTCGCCGGATGGCCGACACCCTTGCCGGAGGAGGCGCGATCGGCCTGGCACAAGCGATCGCCACGACGGCGACCCGCGTCGAGGAACCGATCGCCGTCGCCGTGCGCACGTTGGCCCGCCGGATGCAGACCGACAACCGCGACCCCGCTGCGGCACTTCGGGAGTTCGCGGACGCCGTCGACGACCGCACCGGGGATGCCGTGGCCGCAGCGTTGCTGTTGGCGTTGAACCAGCAGAGCACGGGGATCGCGCAGGTGCTGCGGCAACTCGCCGACGGGGTCGCGCGCGATGTCCGGGCCCGACGGGAGATCGAGGCGGCACGAGCCGAGTCCCGGCAGTCGATCCGGATGCTCCTCGTGATCCAGACCGGTCTGCTGGTCCTGCTCGCCCTCGTCCCCACCTTCGCGGCGCCCTACGAGACCCCTGTCGGCCAGGCGGTGATGGCCACCCTGCTCGGTGCGACGGCAGCTCTCCTGGTCTGGATGCGGCGCCTGTCCCTCGGAAAGAAGCCTCCGCGCTTCTTCGGCGAATCGGCCGGTGCATCGTGACCGGACGTCTGGGACTCGTGCTGCTGGCCGGGGCACTCCTGGGAGTCGCATTCGCACTGGCGATGACGGCGGGACAGCGCCGCCATCCCGTTCTGGCCGATGCGTTGACCGCACTGGACGAACGCGTGGGCCAAGCCGCCGGACTGCCTCCGCCGGCGAAGTCCTGGCATCGACCTCTGCTCCCGGCGCTGCGCCGCCTCCCCGTCGCTGTTCCCGACAGTGACCTCGAGCTGCTCGGCATCGGTCGGGACAGGTTCCTCGTCGAGGCCGCCTCCTCGGCGGCGATGCTCGCCTGCGCCGGACCTGCGTTGGCCGGGATCCTCGCGCTGGCCGGAACCGGCCTTCCCCTGATGATCCCAGGCGGTTTCACCGTCGCCGGGTTGTTGGTCGGCTGGACCGGGCATTCCCGACGCGTCATGGCGAGGGCCGATGACGCCCGTATCCAGCTCAGGTCCGCGTTGGTCGCCTACCTGCAGCAGGTCGGGCTGCTCCGTCGCGGCGGCGCCGGCGTGTCGACCGCTCTGACCGTGCCGGGGCGGCTGCTGGCCGACAGCTGGGCGATGCGGCGTCTGCGGGACGAGCTCGAACTGGCGCAAATGGCCGGCGAGATGCCGTGGGAGGGGCTCCGGCGTTTCGGCGAACGGGTCGAGGTCGACGAACTGGCCGATCTCTCGGCGATCGCCGCGGCGGCCGGCCACGACGGCGCCACCGTCGTCAGCACCCTGCTCGCCCGCGCGGAGAGCCTCAGCGACGAGCTCCTCGCCGACGAGCACACGGACGCCAACCGCGCGAGCGGCCAGATGAGTACCCCGGGTGCGCTTCAGGTCTTCCTGATCGCCGCCTGGGTGTTGTTTCCCGCAGGAGCGGCGCTGCTCGGCAGCGTCTGACCGACACCGGAGGTTCGATCATGCTCGTCCAGCTCGCCACTCGCGTGCTCGCACGCGTCCAGCACCACGCTTGGAGCCTCCGCCTTCGGCTCGAACCGATTGACGAGCGAGGAGGTGGGCGGAACACCGACGAGGGCTTCCACATCTCGGCGGGTGCCGTCATCGCGGGCGTGATCGCGGCTGGCGTCGCCGCGTTCGTGGCCGACAAGCTCGGCGCCCTGAAGTAGGTCGAGCGGTATGGACGAACGTGGCGGATCGGCGAGCGTGGAGATGGCGCTGCTGTGGGGCGTCCTCATGATGCTGATCTTCGCGGTCGTCCAGGTAGCGCTGGTCTTCTACGCGGGGCAGCTGGCTCTCACCGCGGCTCAGGACGGGCTCCGATCCGGTCGTTACTTCACCACGGAATCCGTGACCGAAGCTGCGAGTCGAGACGCGGGCGAGTTCCTCCGGCGCGCATCCGGGTCGGTACTCACCGGGGTCGACGTCTCCGCATCCGTCGACGACGGCGCAGGGCTGCTCCGAGTGCGGGTGACGGGCACGGCCCTGTCGCTCGTTCCCGGGGTCCCCATGAAAGTCACTCGCGAAGCGGTCGGTGGACTCGAACGGGTGGCGCAGTGATCGGCACGGCCCCGGGCGGCGAGCGCGGCGGCAGCCCATCGGTGGAGGCGGCCGTCCTGACCGTGCTCGTCGGGTTGCTCATCGCCTTCGCGATCGCCGGTGGGCGGCTCGTGTCGGCGGAGTCCGCGGTCGACCACGCGGCGCGCTCGGCCGCCCGGGTCGCCTCGTTGCAACGGGACGCTGCCTCAGCGACGACCGAGGGACGACGGGCCGCCGAGCTCGGTCTGTCCGAGCAAGGACTCCGCTGCACGCAGGTGGACGTCGACGTGGACGCGACCGGCTTGTCCGCCCCGCTCGGAACTCCGTCGTCCGCCGCAGCGACGGTCCGGTGCTCGGTCGACTGGTCCGATCTGGGCGTTCCGGGCGCCGGTGCGCGGGACGTCGTGGCCGGCTTCACCAGTCCCATCGATCGTTGGCGGGAGCGTTCATGATCGGCCATCTGTTGTGGGAGCGCGGCGGGGGCGCGGTGAGCGCGCCGATGGCCGCGGCCGTCCTGGCGCTGTTCGTCGCTATCGGATTGGGCATCGACGGCGTCCGTGCGGCGCAGGGCCTCGCCAGTGCAGATGCGATCGCCGAGGAAGCTGCACGAGCCGCCGGGCAAGCCCTCGACATCAGGCAGCTCCGGCGAGGGCAGGTGGTGATCGACCCGAGCGCGGCAGTGGCTGCGTCCCGCGACTATCTCGCGCGGGCCGGGGCCGACGGGTCGGCGGAGATCGTCGGGCCCCAGAGAATAAAGGTCGAGGCGCGACTCAACCGCCCAACCGTGCTGCTGGGCATCGTCGGGCGCGAGGAGATCGTCAGCACCGGAACGGCCGAGGCACTTCTCGTGCAGGACCCGGCCGTCGGAGGGACGCCATGAGGGTCATGTCCCGCATCCTGTCGGGCGCCGTTGCAGCCCTCGCCATCGCCGGAATCCTGGTCGGCGTACCGGTCACACTCTGGTGGCTCGGTCGGCCACTCCTGCTGAACCTCAGCTCTGTCGACGGCTCGCCGGCGGACCTGGTCCTGCGTCCGGACGACGGGACCCTCCTGATGGTGTTCCTCGCGGTGGCGGCGGCGGCGGTGTGGCTCGTGCTCGCCGTATCGATCGTCCGTGAACTGCTGTCCGCCCTGACCCACCGAGCACCGCCGCGAATCACCGTGCCCGGTTTCCGCGTCGGAGGCCTGGTCGCCGGTGCGCTCGTCGCCATGCTGCTCGGGACTGGCCCTGCCCCCGCCTCGACCACGGCCATGACGACGACGATCGCGTCGGTCCAGCCGCTACGACAGGTCCCGATCGTCGACTCCGCCCGCGCCGACGGCCCCGTCCATGTCGTCGCCCCGCGGGACACGCTCTGGCGGATCGCGGAGACCGCGCTCGGGGACCCTCTGCGGTGGCGTGAGATCTACGAGCTCAATGCCGGACGGATCCAGGCGGATGGCGGCCGGCTGACCGAAGGGTCGATGCTCACGGTCGGCTGGCAGCTGCTGATGCCGGCCGACGCCGTCGGCGTCATCCAGGTCGGCCCCGGCGACACCCTGACGGGCCTTGCCGCTGAACATCTCGGTGACCCCAAGCGGGCAAACGATCTCTTCGCCGCGAACTCCGGTAGCGCACAGCCAGGAGGGGCGAGACTCGACGATCCGGATCAGCTACGCCCAGGCTGGACGCTCACGCTGCCCGGACCCGGGCCGACGCCGGGCGGAGCGATCGCACCGGCGGTGCCCGGCCCTGCGCCTCGGCCCAACCCGCCGACGACGACTCCGACTCTGGAACATGCACAACCGCCCACGACGAGTTCACCGACAACCGCTCCTGCCCCGGAAGCCACACCGCAAGATCCGACGAGCGCAGAGTCCGCTCCGTCTGAGAGAGCCGATGGCTCCGATGCGACGTCTGTCATCGCTGCGACAGGGATCTCGACGCTTCTCGTGGGCGGCGTGATCACCGCGCTCCTGATTCGCCGCCGTCGCCAGCTTCGGTATCGGCCCGCCCGGCACAAGATCTCGATCCCGCCGGACGACTCGGTCGGCCGACTGGAGTGGTCGGCGACAATTGCTACCCCCTCCACGGGTAGCGCCGGACTCGACCTCGCATTGCGTTCGCTGGCCCATCCCGACAGCAACCAACTGGATCCACCCGAACTGCGCCTGGTGCGGGTGGACCCCTCCGGCGCTCGGCTCGCCCTTGCCTCGCCGATGCCCGCCCCCGAGCCGTTCACCGACGCAGGCGAGCTCGAGTGGAACCTCCGTGCGACCGCAACTCTGCCGGTGCCCGAGGAACAAGCGGCGGGGTGCTGCTCCCCCTTCCCTGCGCTCGTCACCGTCGCGACCGCCGAGAACAACGACCGGCAACTGCTCATCGACCTCGAGGGAGCCAATGTCCTCTCGATCGGCGGCGACCGTCACCGGGTGGTGGCACTGCTGCGGCACCTCGCGGCCGAGCTCGCTACCAATCGCACTGCCGAGGACGCTGAGATCATCCTGGTCGCGTTGGACGACGAGCTGATCACGCTCAACCCCGAGCAGATGCTGCGAGCACCCGACCTCTCCGCCGCGCTCACCGAGATCGAGACCCGAGCCGCGGCCACCCGGGCCGAGCTCAACCGGCATCAGATGAGCTCGGCGGTGGAAGGCCGACTTCGCGATGTCGCCGCCGATTCGTGGCTACCCACCGTCCTCCTGTCCGGAACCGTGCCGTCGGAAGAGGAACGGGACCTGCTCCGCGGCCTGGTCGACACTGGAGCCGGCCACGCCGCCGTAAGCGTCGTCGTGTTCGATCCGGAGGAGACCGCGACCCGCGTACTGCCCAACGGCGTCCTCGAACTTCCGGGCGTTGACGACGGCTCCTGGTGGGCCGTCCAACTCACCGAGCACGCCGGAACACATCTGGCATCGGTCCTGGGGTCCGCCGACCAACCGGCTGTTCCGGTGCAACCCGCCGACGAACCCGAACCGTGGTCGGAGGGCATGAACGAGGACGGATCGCTGACCGACGACATCCCGGCCGGTGCCGACGACGAGGACCCCGATACCCGCGACGAGGATCCGATCTCGCACTCCGAGTCGTCCGAGGTGGTGCCTCTGCCGCGGCCACCGTCTGATCCCGAAGCTCTCCGCCGTCTGGCCGTGGTCGAACACCAGGACCCGGACCTCGACGACGACCTGGCCGCGTGGCACGACCAGAACAGCCCCATGCAGCCCATGATCGCGGTGCTCGGAGAACCGACCGTCCGCGCACCCGGGCCGGTGCCGACCGCACGCCCCAGCTGGTTCGCCGAGGTCCTCGTCTACCTGAGCCTCCATCCAGCCGGCGTCACGGCAGCCAAAGCCGTCACCGACCTGTGGCCCGACGGTCACCGAATCAGCCCGTCGACGATCAGGCACGCGTTCTACGGTGCACGCCGCTGGGCGGGACGTGGCCTGCGCGGCGATCCGGCGGCAACGTTCGTCAGCGACATGCAGACCGACAGCACCTACCGCCTGCGCGGACACCTCTCGGACTGGGATCTCTTCCGACGGCTCCGCAAGCGCGGCCAGGCCCGCCACGCCGCAGGCCGACCGGACGGGATCGACGACTACGAGGCAGCTCTGGCACTCATTCGCGGACCGGTCCTGAGCGCGCTGCGGCCCGGCGGCTACGCCTGGCTGAACAACCACGACCAGCGACACGATCTGCAGATTCCCGGGTTCATCGTGGACACCGCTCACGAGCTGGTCGACATCGCACTGGCCGCCGGCGACACGGCCCTCGCCCGAGAGGCTGCCGAGCAGGCCAGAACCGTTGATATCGACGTCGCCTTCGATCAGCCGTTGACCGACCTCATGCGGATCGCGCATGCCGAGGACAACCGCGCCGAGCTGGAGCTGCACGCTTCCTTGCTGTTGCATGCGCGGGGGTTCGAGGTGCCCGAGGAGCTGGCCCCGGACAGCTTTGCGGTACTCAACGACCTTCTGCCGGCAGGCCCGGCACGGGCCCGGCCATGACACCCGCTGTGATGGCGGTGTTGGCTGCGGCCACGCTCGGTCCGTTCACGCTCGCCGTCGCCCGGCGCGCGATGTGCTCGCTATGGCTGCCTGGCCGAACCGAGACCACGGCCATCGTGGCGCTGGCGGGCATCACGCCAGCCTTCGCGATGCACGGCACTCGAACGATCCTGATTCTGCTGCCGCTGATGCTGCTGGGTCCGGCCGCGGCCCTGGTCGACGCCAGGGAGTCGCGGCTGCCCGACGTGCTCACCGCGCCTATTCTCAGCACCAGCCTTCTCCTGGCTGCCTTCGCCGGCGCGAGCGGGGCGAGGGCCGTCGCCGTGGCTGCTGGTGTCAGCGGTCTGGCTATCGTGCTGGCCATCCTGTCCTCGGACCTGCTCGGATGGGGCGACGTCAAGCTGGTCCCCTCCCTCGCGATCGCCCTGGGTCAGCTCGACGTCCTGCTCAGTGGGCTGCTTCGGATCGTCGCTCTCGTCGGTCTGACGGCCGTCCTGGTCGGGTTGCGACAGCAGCGCGGGGTCGTCCCCTATGGCCCGGCCTTCGTGGTCGGCACCATCAGCGTCAGCATGGGGTTCTGACTCAACGGCCGTGAGGCTCGAAGAGACAGGAAGCTCGTCGAGGACTGGAGAATTCAGATCGACACCTTGGAACCGCTCGCCGATAGCCGCGTCGGTGTAGGGGTCGCGACCACGGAGGACACCCGCGACGGCGCAATCATTTAGGTCACCGGGGTCAAGATGCTCTACCGCACGCGTGAGATCGATCCGTTCGGGCAGTGTCGGCATGGCGATCGGGTTGTCCGTCACGACCCACGCCGTAAGTTCAGCAACCGGCCTCGTCAGCATGTGGCTGCGCAGCGCCTCCGCGACGTCCTGGGTCGACACCGTCGCCCCGACCGGCCCGAGACCCGGCACGTGGCCGACGACGGCCCAGCCCGGCTCACCCACCGCGGCCAACGACACGACGTCAGCAGAACGTGGCACGGCGCTGACCAGATCCTGGGCAGCTCGGTAGGTCTCCGCGTCGAGTGGCCGTGGAAGCCCGTGAGGCGCAGTCGACTCGGCGGCACCGAGGGCGGCGTCGAAGGCGGTGGAACCCAGCGCCAGATCGCGGACGGCAGCGGCACGGTCCGCGCGGCCCGCACGTCCTCGCCTGCTGAGACGGTGCCGGGCGAGACGGTCCGCGATGAAGGTGGCGATGTGCGCGAGCTGGTAGGTCTCGTAGCCGCCGAGCGAGAGCACGGGGTAGTCCGGTGCCGTCATCTCATCGGCCTCCTTCGATGGCCTTCGATGTCCGAGGAGTCGCCGGCGCAGCCGGCGGGCCGGAGCGGGAGGCCTCTCGGCGCTGCCGTCGTGAGTCCTTGGCCGGCGCGACGAAGAAGCGTCCGGCAGCCCGAGCCGCACCTTCTTTGGCAGCCGATTGAACTGGTCTTGGCAGGAACGTGCTGGCCGAGAGCTCCTCGACCTTCTCGAACGCCAAGGCTGTCGTTCTGAACGCGGCGATATCGCGAACATCGAACATGATCCGCCCCAGTACGACCCGGGCATGACTGGCCTGCCCTGCAGGACGCTCAAGCCGAGCAAACGCCGGCGGCGACCCTGCCGCATCAACCATCACCGCCGGCTCGGCGACACCCCGCATCGGGGTCGCCCGCGCTGGGTTGCCCTGCCGAGGGAGGTGCCGCTCAGCAGCGGTGGCGACCGACCTCCAGGCACCGGTGAACCGGGACGCCGTCTCGGCATCGGCGACGTAGAGCAGCGCACTACCGATTCTGACGCTGACGGCCGCGCCATCGGTCCCGGGGCGATGTGCGGCCACAGCCGTGTCCTGTAGCCCGGTAAGAACGACCGCGACGTTGATCGCCTGTCGGCTGCGTTGCATTCGTGTCTCGCCTCCGAGCACCTGCATGCGCGACCGGTTCAGTCACGCTTGCCCGGAGCATCGGCTGACGCTGCTGCGACCATGTGGTCCGGCCGCAGCGACGGCGTGGTCGCACGCTGTTGAGCACTCGGGTGTAAGAGCGCCGACAACACCGATTGCCGCCGTTTCGCACCGCGATTGATTCCGCGACTGGTCTCTGGAAACCTCTTGGAAGACGTTGACGAGCTGGCGTCTCACAGTGAAGTGACCGCCCCCTCAGCCGGATACCTCAGTCTGGTGTCGCTGGCCAGGATCTGCGGTCCACCTAGTGTTGAGAGCCATGCCCCAAGCCTGCAACACGGTCATCTGCGCCGGCGACCGACCACCTGGTCGTGCGATGGTTGCCCGACTCCAGTGTCATTCACAGTCTCATTCGCGGCGTCCGCCATCGTTGTCGCGCTCGCGGGCCGGTCCTCTGCCGCAGGTGGGCACTGAGACGACCGCCTCCGAACAGCCGTCACCAGACTTGGAAAGCGTGTGAGAGTCGTCCTGCTCGGTCACCGACCGCCCGACGGCGCTGGGGTAGGCGTAGCCGGTGAGGCCGGGAACGGAGGCAGCTGGTCTCCGAGGAACGACTCGACCACGACGTCAGAGAGTGGAGCCCGAGCCAAAGTCTTCTCACGCGGAAAGTAGATATAGAAGAGCCCGTTATTGATACCCAGAAGAAGGCCTCCTCGAACCCGTGCAGCACTAGGATAGAATATGAACGCGATCGGCTCTTTTTTATTGTCCAGCCATTTTACTGTTACGGGAGCTGCACGATAATCAGCATCGGCCAGAATCACAGACGCACTCCCGGAAGCGGCTTCGTCTATTGTGCCTCGCGCAGACTGCACCGCCTCGGTGCGCAGGTATAGGACCAGACCGACCACGACAACGGTCGCCGCCGCCAACAAGATGAGGCCAGTGGGCCCTCCCGGCGGCACACTTTTGGTTACGCCCTCGGCTCGACCAGCACTCGCCTGCCAGACAAGTGCCACTAGAACGAGCACCCCCACGGCTACCAGTAGCAGCAGGAGAGCGGTATCGCTCATCTTCAGCGCCGCATTGACAGGCGTGATGCCCAGTTCGCTTGCCTCGACATCGAATTGCTGATAGTAGCCCCGCGCGACTACATACGAACCCAGTTGAACCACAAGGCCTACGAACGCGATCACCGCAGCCACGGACGCCAAGGTGAGCTTCGGTACCGTCCCGTGCGACATGCGATGACCATATCGGCGCGATCGATGGCCGACAGCGTGACTACGGACGGTTAACCCTGTTCCCGGCGACATCGGCGACGGCTGACAGCGCGCCTCGACCCCTCGTCACGGCAGGTACCAGGGACGGCGGGTACGGGTTCATCGCGACAGCACACTTGACATTGTCCTGGCGAAGAGTCCGATTGACCTCTCTTGCCCACGATCGTAAACCAGGCCAGGCCGGAGCCATCGCGCGCCCGAAGCACCGGTCGGTGGGTCATATACTCCGGCGCCGTCCTGTTGGGCTAGGGGTGCCACACCTCGAGAAGGAGGACTCGGTTAGTGATCGGTTGTGCGCTCGCGGCCGTGTCAATGTGTGGTCTCAGGTGACGCTTGACCGAACGTCCTCAGGCGATCATTGACGGGCGGGCGTGTCGTGGACGCCAGCTCCGGTGACGTGGAGGCGGGTGATCGGGGCGAGGCTGCGGCGGGGTCGGACGGCGATCTCCTCGCCGTTGTGCAGGACGCGGAAGTGGGTGTCCTCGACGACGACCGTGACGAGCTTCCCGGCGTGACGCGGGCCGAGCTTGATCCGCTGGCGGGCGACCATGATCCGGCCGCTGGCGTGGACCTTCCGTTGAGCCTGAAGCGACCCGGCAGGCAGCGGTGGCGGTGGGAGTCGTGTAGCGGCTCGGCGGGCGCCGTGCAGCGAGGGGAGCTTGGCCGCCGGGATCGGGCAGGGCCAGGTCCCGACGAGGGCGTTGTCGGCGATGGCGTGCATAAGGTGACCGTCGAGGCGCAGCGTGATGCGGCGCCCGGCGTAGGCGAACCCGACAAGGTGCCTGCTCCCGTCGAGGGCGACCTTGCCGTCCTTGTTCACCTCCCGCTCGAGCTCGATCGCCGCGCCCGCCGCCAAGGGCGCGTGCGCGCCGCCGGGGCGGCGTAGGGCGGCGGGTGCGGGCGGTGGCCCTGCTGGGCGGGCGCCGCGCATGCTCAGGTGTCGCAGGTCATTAGGGCTGAGCCGGGAGGCGGCCGTGCGCAGTACCTCACCGGCGAGGATGAGGTGGACACTTCGCTGATCGGCCCAGATCGTGATTGAGCTTGACCCCCTGCGCCGGACACTGACGGTGTGGGGTCAGTGATCTTGGTGGGGCGGGGTGTGGACCGCTTCGTAGCCGGCCGGGCTGAGCATCCCGATGCTGGAATGGCGCCTGATCGGGTTGTACCAGCACTCTATCCACTCGAATATCGCGGTGGCAAGCGCGGCGCGCGTTTTCCAGGCCCTGGAGTCGAGCAGCTCGAGTTGCATCGTGCCCCAGAAGGATTCGACCATGGAATTGTCGTAACAATCACCGACCGAGCCCATCGAACCGACGAGTCCGGCATCGAGCAGACGGCGCCCGAACGCCCAGGACGTGAATTGCGACCCGTGGTCGGAATGTAGGATCGCCGAGTATGGTTCCGGTTTGCGTCGGGTGATGGCCATACCGAGTGCGTCGGCGACGAGTTCGGTGCGCATGTTGTCGTCGATCGACCAGCCCACTACACGTCGTGAATAGGCGTCGAGAACCGCGGCGCAGTAGATCTTCCCTTCTCCGGTGGGGTGTTCGGTGATGTCGGTACACCAGAGCTCGTCCGGGCCGTCGACGGTGAAGTCCCGGTCGACCAGGTCGCTGTAGGGCTCGGCGTGCGGGTCGCGGACGGTGCAGCCGCGGCGTCGCCGCCGGTAGAGACCCTGGATCCCGGCCTCGCGCATGAGTCGAGCGACCCGCTTGTGGTTGACCACCTGCCCCAGTCCGAGCGTGAGCTCAGCGTGGACCCGGGGCCACCCATACGTTCCCCGGGATTCGTCGTGGATCTTCTCGATGTGTTTGAGTAACAACTCGTTCTCCAGTGCCCGGACAGACTTGTGTCCGGATCGCCATTCGTAGAAGCCCTGGCGGCGCACGCCAAGGACCCGACAGGTCACCGCAACGTCGAATCCGTCGTCGGCGAGTTCACGGACCAGCGGGAAAACTACTTTGGGAGGACGTTCTCCCGGGCGAAGTACGCGGCCGCGCGCTTGAGGATCTCGTTCTCCACCTCAAGACGGCGCTTTTCCTTACGTAGCTCGGTCAGCTCGCGCTTATCGGCGCTGCTCAGACGCGGGTCGGAGCCGCCGGCGTCGTCGGCATCGGCCTGGGCCATCCAGTTCCGCAGGCAGGATTCCGATATCGACAGTTCTTTCGCGATCGCAGAGACCGGTCTGTCGCCGGCGCGAGCGAGGTCCACGGCGCGACGCCGGAACTCCGGCGGGTGAGGTGCGGGCACGAACAACATCCTCCCTGGTGGACCAGGTCCACCTCAGGTGACGTGTCCGGTGTCAGGGGTCAAGCTCAGATCGTCTGACCGGCGAGGCCGCGCGGGACCGACACGCTCTGGCGCCCGGTGCGGATGGTGATCTGCGCGCCGGGAGGCACTCGGGCCTCGAACTCGATCGCTGCGCCCTCACGTTCTTCGTGCCACCACGGCTCGTTCACCGGCCCCGGCCCGGCTGCCGCGGCCCCGTCGGTCACCGCGGGCGAGGACCCCGTCAGGGAGGCGATGTCGATGTCGAGCCGGGAGGGCCCGTTGGGCCGGAACAGAGCGGCCGGGACGGTCATGTCGATGCCCTGGTGGGGCCGGTGGGCGTTGTAGCCGGCCACCCAGCCATCGATCGCCTCCTGGGCCGCGGCCGGGGACTCGAACGGCGCGACGTGATCGAGGAACTCGGTGCGCAGCGTCTTGTGGAAGCGCTCCATCTTTGCCGTCGTGGTGGGCGAGCGCGTTTTCGTCAGCCGCGGGGTGATCCCGTTCTCCCGGCAGACCCGCTCGAAGAGCACCTCGACCGGCTGCGGGTGGGTGTGGCGGCCGGTGAACTGCTTGCCGTTGTCGGTCAGCACCTCCGAGGGCACCCCGTAGCGGCGCATCGCCGCGGTGAACGCCTCGCAGACCGCCCGCCCCGACGGCACCACCATCACCGCGGCGACCACCATGAAGCGGGGGTGATCGTCGATGCCGGTCAGCAGCTTGCACGAGCGTCCGTCTGCGAGCGGGACCCCGCCGACGATGTCGAGCTGCCACAGATGCATCGGCTCGGCCCGTTCCCACCGCCGATAGACCCGCTTGTGCTCCTGGACCTGCGTGGCGACCAGGCCGTTGCGCACCAGGATCCGGTGCACGCTCGC
>JAKDNL010000085.1 GCA_030451825.1 Pseudonocardia sp.
CCCCGGGGACGACGGCCCGGGGGCGCGGGGGATGGCGCGGCGCCCGCGCCGTCCTCGTCGTCCACCGTCGGCACCACCCCCTCACTCTAGAGTGGCCGGTGCGACGCCCCACGTGTCCGGTCGGGCCGCGCGGCGACCGATACCCTCGCCCAGATGACCGGACTCGCGCGAATGACAGGGAAGGTCGTCCTGCTGGGTGCCACCGGATACACCGGCGCCCGGGTGGCGGAGTCGTTGGTGGCGCGCGGAGCAACGCCGGTGCTGGCCGGGCGGAGCCCGCAGAAGCTGGCCGCACTGTCGGATCGCCTGGGCGGTGCGACGATGGCGGTCGCCGACGTCGCCGACGCGGGCTCGGTCCGCTCGCTGGTCGGCGCCGGCGACGTGCTGGTGAGCACGGTCGGCCCGTTCACCCGGTTCGGTGGACCCGCCGTCGACGCGGCCGTCGCGGCCGGGGCGGTCTACCTGGACTCGACCGGTGAGCCGCCGTTCGTCCGCCGGGTCTTCGAGCAGCACGGCCCGGCCGCCGCCCGTTCCGGTGCGGCGCTGCTCACCGCATTCGGCAACGACTACGTGCCGGGTGTGCTGGCCGGCGCCCTCGCGGTGCGGCAGGCACGGTCCGCCGGCGTTCCCGCGCGGGTGGACGTCGGCTACTTCGTCACCACCGAGAGAAGCGCCGGCAGAACGCGAATCGGCAGCGGCGGGTCCGGCCAGCCGTTCTCCCGCGGCACGCTGAACTCGCTGGTCGGGGTCGCGGCCGAGCCGGTCCATGCCTGGCGCGAGGGGGAACTGCGCCGCGAGGCCGCCGGAACGCGGATGCGCACGTTCGACGTGGCGGGCCGCCCGCGACCGGGGGTGACGGTCGGTGGCACCGAGCAGTTCGCGCTGCCGCGCTTCGAACCCGGCCTGCGCGTGGTGGACGTCTACCTCGGCTGGTTCGGCCCGGCCAGCGGCGCCGTGCATGCCGGCAGCGCCCTCACGCCGTGGCTCTCGCGCGTGCCGGCGCTCGGGCGGGCGGTCACCGGCCTGGCCGGGCTGGTCACCGGCTGGGCCGCGGAGTCGCCGGACGCGGAGAACCTGGCGCGCAGCACGTCGCACTTCGTCGCCGAGGTGTTCGACGACGCCGGCACGCTGCTCGCCCGCACCCGGCTCGTCGCCCCGGACGCCTACGCGATCACCGCGGACCTGCTGGCCTGGGGCGCGACCCGCGCGGCCGAGCACGGCGTGCACGGGACCGGTGCGCTGGACCCGGTGGGCGCGTTCGGTCTGGACGAGCTGGCCGCCGGCGCGGCGTCGGCCGGGATCGTCGAAGCCGGAGCGGGCAACGGGCCGGGCAACGGTTCGGGCTCCGGGGCCGCGGACGGACCGAGCGGGCGTTAGCCTTCGCCAGTGCTGGGCTCCTCACGTTTCACGACCCTCGACCCGCAGGTCACGGGCGCGTTGCGGATGCCCGACCAGCGGGCCGGGCCGGTCCGGTCGCTGGTCAACCGTCTGATCATCGCGCTCGGTGCGCTCGCCGCCACCACGTTGATCGTCTTCTTCGGCCGGGACGGGTACCTGGACAACAACGGTGCCGGTCCGATCTCGTTGCTGGACGCGCTCTACTACGCGACGGTGTCGCTGTCCACGACCGGGTACGGCGACATCGTCCCGGTCTCCCAGTCGGCCCGCGGGATCAACACTCTGATCATCACCCCGTTGCGGGTGCTGTTCCTGATCGTCCTCGTCGGCACGACCGTGGAGCTGCTCACCGAGCGTTCCCGGCAGTCGTTCCGGATCCAGCGTTGGAGGTCTCGCGTGCGTGAGCACACGGTCGTCGTCGGCTACGGCACGAAGGGCCGGGCCGCCGTGGAGACGATGCTCGGCGACGGGGTGGACCCCGAGAAGATCGTCGTGGTGGACACCGACCGGGCACGGCTCGACGTCGCGTCCGGGCTGGGGCTGGTCACCGTCTCCGGCAACGCCACCCGGTCCCAGGTCCTGCGGATCGCCGGCGTGCACCAGGCGACCACCCTGGTCGTGGCGCTGGACCGGGACGACACCGCGGTCCTGGTCACGCTGACCGCCCGGGAGCTGACCGAGACGGCGTCGATCGTGGCCGCGGTGCGGGAGTCGGAGAACGTGCACCTGCTGCGCCAGTCCGGCGCCAACTCGGTGATCGTCTCCGACGAGACGGCCGGTCGCCTGCTCGGCGTCGCGACCCGTTCCCCGGCGGTGGTCGAGGTGGTGGAGGACCTGCTGACCCCGGACGCCGGGTTCGCGATCAGCCAGCGCTCGGTGGAGCCGAACGAGGTGGGCGGCTCGCCGCGGCACCTCCCCGACATCGTGCTCGGTGTGGTCCGCGGCGAGGACCTGCACCGGGTGGACGCACCGGCGGTCGACTCGCTCGAGCGCGGGGACCAGCTGCTCTACGTGCGCCGCGCGTCGCCGGTCGAGGACGACTGACCCGTGCGCGGGTGAGCGCCTGGACGAGAGCTCCGTTCGTCCAACGGGGGTGGACGAGAGCTCCGTTCGTCCAGGCGGACGCGCGCGATGGCCCGGGGGCAGGCGCACCCCGGCGGGTGTCCGTAGGGTCTGCGGGCGTGCGTCTGGCCACCTGGAACGTCAACTCCGCGAAATCCCGGCTGCCCCGGCTGCTGCCGTGGCTCGACCAGCGGGCCCCGGACGTCGTCTGCCTGCAGGAGACCAAGCTCTCCGACGAGGACTTCGCGGCCGAGCTGGGTGGACCGCTCGCCGAGCGCGGGTACGAGGTCGCGCACCACGGTCAGGGCCGCTGGAACGGGGTGGCGCTGCTGTCCCGGGTCGGTCTCGGCGACGTGGTGCGCGGACTGCCCGGCGAGCCGTCGTTCGGTGACCTGCAGGAGGCCCGGGCCGTCACCGCGACCTGCGCCGGTCTGCGCGTCACCTCGGTCTACGTGCCCAACGGGCGGGAGCCGGGCGACCCGCACTACGCCTACAAGCTGCGCTGGCTGGGCGCGTTGCGCGATCTCGTCGCCGCCGGCGACCCGGTCTCCACCGTCGTCGCGGGCGACATGAACATCGCCCCCACCGACGACGACGTGTGGGACCGGCCGGCGTTCGACGGCGCCACCCACGTGACGCCGGACGAGCGCGCCGCGCTGGCCGCGCTGTGCGAGCCGGGTCTGCGCGACGTGATGCGCGAGCGGTGGCCGGACGAGCGGGCGTTCAGCTACTGGGACTACCGCGCCGGGCGCTTCCACAAGGACCAGGGCATGCGGATCGACCTGATCCTGGCCGGCTCCGGCCCGGCGGAGCGACGCTGCGCGGTGTGGGTGGACCGGGCGGCGCGCAAGGGCAGCGGTCCCAGCGACCACGCTCCGGTCGTCCTGGACCTCGACGAGGCTCCGGACGGCGACCTCGGCCCGGTCGTTCCGGCCCCGAGCGCGCCGGCCCCGTTGAAGCGGTAGAAGGTTCGTCTCGATGCCGCTCGCGCGGTCAGACGGTCCGCTCGCCGCGCAAGCGCGTACAGTCGAGCGACTGCAGTTGCGCCGAATGGCGTAACGCTGGTATTCAGCGCCCTTGGACCGCAACCCTCGGGGGAACAAGATGACCAAGAAGAACGGCCGCGTCGCGGCCGGTGCCGCTGTGGCCGCCTTTGCACTCGTGGGCGTCACCGCCTGCTCCGGTGGTGCGCCGTCGGTCCCGGAAATGCCGTCGAACCTGCCGTCCGTGCCGGGCGTCGGTGACCCGAAGGCCGCTTTCGGTGATGCCCACCAGAGCGCGCTCGGCCTGGCCGGACTCGGTGGCCTCGGTGTCGCCCAGGGTGTCGGCGACCAGGTCAAGGACCTCGCGCCGCAGGTGCAGTCCGAGGGGCAGAGCATCGACGAGAAGCTGCGCGGCCTGGCCTCGACCGTGGGTGTCTCGCTGCCCGACCAGCTCTCGCCCGAGCAGCAGGCACAGCTCGACGACATCAAGGCCCGGACCGGCGAGCAGTTCGACCAGGGGTGGCTGAAGGCCGCCCAGGCCGAGCAGGCGAAGCTCAAGGAACAGGCGACCGGCCTGCTGAACATCCCCGGCCTGCCGGCCGACCAGAAGGCCCAGGCGCAGCAGCAGATCGACAACCTGGACAAGCTGGGCCAGAAGCTGAACGACGCCGCGGCCGCGGCCGGTGCGGCGACCCCGGGCGGTGACCAGGGCGGTGCCGCCAGTGGTGACGAGGGCGGCGCCGCCGCCGGTGGTGACCAGGGCGGTGCTGCCGGAGCCGGTGGCGAGAACGGTGCCGGCGGCGCGGCCGGCCAGGGCGGCTCGGGCTCCGGCGACGCCGGCTCGTCCGAGGGCAACGGTGTCCCGGCGGTCGACGCCGGCACCGGTGGCCAGGCCGCCGAGTCCGGCGCCCCGGTCCTGCCGATCGCCTTCGGGGGCCTCGGCCTGGCGCTGATCGCCGCCGCCGGGATGTGGCTGCGCCGCTCCAGGGCGTGAGCGACCGATACCGGCGCCCGGGGATCCGGGGAGCGCTGTTCCTGCTGCTCCTCGGCATGATCTCGCTGGGCGCCGGTGTCCTGCTCCATCTGTATGCCGCCGACGACCGTGCGTTCGTCGCACAGGATCTCGGCTCGCTGCCCGGTAGGACGACGGGTGCCTCCGGCTCGATCGCCGAGGACATCCCGGTGCTCTCCGGGCTGGACGAGCTGCTGGTCCGCCCGGACGGCTCGTCGCCACGGTTCGGGATCGCGGGCCTGACCGGCGGCTTCGACGCGCCGGCGGGCCCTGGCGAGCTCGCACCGGATGGTGCGGCGGGCGGCACCGACCCGTCGGCGCGGCCGCAGGCGGCCCCGGAGGCGGGCACGCTGGCTGACCCGGCACCCACGCCGGTGGCCCCGCGCCCCGTGCCGGTGGCGCTGCCGCAGCCCCCCGCCCCGCTGGGGCCGGACCTGCCCGGCCTGCTGGGCCCGGTCTACCCGTTGCCCGAACCCGAGGACGCCCCCGCGGCGCCGACGCCCGTGGTTCCGGCCTCGCTGGAGCTCCCGGCCCGCGCCGTCACCGCGCCGGTCGACCCGGTCGGCACCGACCCGTCCGGCGGGATGGTCGTGCCCGACCAGGTGCGCACCGTCGGATGGTGGGCGCCCGGCGTGCTGCCCGGTGGCGCGAGAGGGAGCGCGGTCATCGCCGGGCACGTCGACTCGCGCACCCAGGGGGTCGGTGTGCTGTCGGTGCTGCCGCAGCTCACCGCGGGCGAGCCGATCCTGGTGCGCGACGCGTCCGGCCGCGCCGCCGCGTTCCGGGTCGCGGCACGTCGCGAGTACGGCAAGTTCGACCTCCCGCGCGAGGTGTTCCGCCGCGACGGCGCACCACAGCTGGTCCTGATCACCTGTGGCGGGCGCTTCGACCCGGCCGCCCGCAGCTACGAGTCCAACATCGTGGTCTACGCCGTCCCCGACCCCGACCCCGAGGCCGCGCTCGCGGCTCCGGGCCCGGGGTCGTCGGTAGGCTGACCGATCGTGAGTACCGGCACCACGTCCCCCGCCGGCGCCGAGCGCGGCGCCCGCGAAACGAGCATCAGTACCGAGAGCAGCGCCAGCGGAACGAGCATCAGTACCGAGAGCAGCGCCAGCGGAACGAGCATCAGTACCGAGGCCCCGGAGTTCGCGGCCGTCCAGGCCGCCGCCGAGCGGGCCCGCGACGCCGCCCCGGCGGTGCGCGCGGCCGGGGGCGCCGCCGTCGACGCCGCCCTGCGCACCGCGGCCGCGCTGATCCGTGAGCGGACCCCGGCGCTGCTCGAGGTGAACGTCGCCGACGTCACCGCCGCCGAGCGCAACGGCATGGCGGCCGGCCTGCTGGACCGGCTGCGGCTGACCGAGGAGCGCCTGTCCGGCATCGCCACCCAGCTCGAGGTCCTCGCCGACACCCCGGAGCCGCCGGTGCAGTGGCCGGTCCGCACGCTCGAGACCGGCGAGCGGGTGTTCGAGCGGCGGATCCCGGTCGGCGTGATCGGCGCCGTGTTCGAGGCCCGCCCGAACGTCACCGTCGACGTCGCCTCGCAGGTGCTCAAGGCACGCAGCGCGGCCGTCCTGCGGACCGGCTCCGCCGCGCTCGGTACGGCGACGGCGCTGGTCGAGCAGGTGCTCGCGCCGGCGTTGGAGTCGGCCGGCATCCCGGCCGCGGCCGTCCAGCTCGTCGGGCTGCCCGGGCACGCCGGCGCCGAGGCGCTGGTCGGTCTGCCCGACCTGGTGCCGCTCGTGGTGGTCCGCGGCAGCGGCGAGGTGACCCGCAAGCTCTCCGTGCTCGGCGCGACCGCGGGCACCCGGATCCTCGCCCACGCCGACGGGGGAGGAGTGCTCTACCTGGACTCCGCCGCCGACCCGGACGCCGCCGCCCGGCTGGTGCACGAGAGCACCGACCGGCTCGGCGTCTGCAACCGGCTCAACCTGCTGCTGATCGACCGCCCGTCCTGGGACACGCTGCTCCCGGTGGCGCGCAAGGTCCTCGACGAGCGCGGCGTGACGCTGTCCGAGCCGCCGCACGCCCACCGGCTCGGGCACGAGTGGGCGCTGGACTCCGGCGCCGAGGCGCACGTGACCGTCGCCCCGGTCGACGGGCCGTCCGACGCCGCGCAGACCGCGGCCCGGGAGACCTCCGGCCTGGCCGCGACGATCTGCACCACCGACGCCGCCGCGGCCGAGACGTTCATCGACCGCTACACCGGCACCGGCGTGTTCTGGAACTCCACCTCACGCCTGCTCGACGGCTACAAGCTGCTCGGGCTGCCGGAGACCGGGATCAACGTCGACCACACCCCCGGCCCGCGCGGCCCGGTGACCTACCAGGACCTGGGCCTGCGCCAGTTCGTGGTGTTGCCGCCGGAGTAGGGCGCCGCCGGAGTAGGGCGCCGCCGGAGTAGGGCGCCGCCGGAGTAGGGCGCCGCAGGCGGGGCGGGGCAGCGCCGTCCGGCGCCGTCCGGCGCCGTGTCGGACCGCCGGGCTAGGGTCGAGATCGTGTCCGTGACCGATGTCGAACCCGCCGCCCTGCAACTGCACCGGGCGACCCTGTCCAACGGGCTGCGGGTGCTGATCGCACCCGACCCGACGACCCCGGTGGTCGGTGTGTCCGTGCACGTCGACGTCGGCTTCCGCTCCGAGCCGGAGGGCCGCACGGGCTTCGCGCACCTGTTCGAGCACCTGATGTTCCAGGGCAGCGAGAGCCTGGAGAAGCTGGCGCACTTCCGGCACGTCCAGGCCTCCGGCGGGATCTTCAACGGCTCCACCCACCAGGACTACACCGACTACTTCGAGGTGCTGCCCGGCGCGGCACTGGAGCGGGCGCTGTTCCTGGAGGCGGACCGTCTGCGCGCGCCGAAGCTGACGCAGGAGAACCTGCGCAACCAGGTGGACGTGGTCAAGGAGGAGATCCGGCTCAACGTCGTGAACCGCCCCTACGGCGGCTTCCCCTGGATCCTGCTGCCGCCGGTCCTCTACGACACGTTCCCGAACGCGCACAACGGTTACGGGGACTTCTCCGAGCTGGAGCAGGCCACCCTGGAGGACGCGGCATCGTTCTTCGACACGTTCTACGCGCCCGGGAACACGCTACTCACCGTGCACGGTGACGTGGCCGGGCACGGCGTCGACGGGGTGCTGGCGCTGGTCGAGAAGCACTTCGGGGACATCCCGTCCCGTCCGACCCCGGTGCGCCCGAGCTTCGCCGAGCCGGTCCCGGGCTCGGAGCGACGGCAGTCGGTGCCGGACGCGCACGCGCCGCTGCCGGCGATGGCGATCGGCTACCGGGTGCCCGACCCGACGACCGAGCCGGACGACTACCTCGCCCACGCGATGCTCGCCTCGGTACTCACCGACGGCGAGGCCGCCCGGCTGCAGCGCCGCCTGGTGCACGCCGACGGCCTGGTCACCGACGTCTCGGCGTCGAACGGGCTGATGGGTGGCCCGCTGGACGCCCGCGACCCGGACACCTTCACGATCACCGCGGTGCATCCGGCCGATGTCGATCCGGACCGCGTGCTCGGCGCGGTGGACGACGAGCTGGACCGGCTCGCCGCACAGGGCCCGAGCGCCGACGAGCTGTCGCGCCAGTCCGCGCGCTGGGCCTCGGCCCTGCACCGCGAGGACGACCGGGTGATGTACCGGATGCTCGGCCTCGGCGCCCGCGAGCTGCTCTACGGCCGCGCCGAGCTGGCGTTGGAGCTGCCCGCCCGGCTGGCGGCCCTGCGACCCGAGCAGGTCGCCGCGGCCGCCGCCCGGCTGCGCGGCGCCGGTCGCGCGGTCCTGCTCGTCGAGCCCACCGAGCCCACCGAGCAGCAAGACCAGGAGGAGACGTCGTGACGGCCATCCAGAGCCCCGGTGTGCAGCCCCGGACCCGCACCGCCGAGGAGATCGGTCGGACCGCGACCGGTCCGCGGCCGCTGCCCGCACTCGGGCGCACCCGGGACGTCCCGCTGCCGGACGTCACGGTCGCGACGCTGCCGAACGGTCTGCGGGTGCTGGCCGCGCACCGCCCCGGCGTTCCGATGGTCGAGGTCCTGCTGCGCATCCCGGCGGCCACACCCGCGACGACGGCCGACCCGGCCTACACCGCCGGGATGGAACTGCTGGTCGAGACGATGCTGACCGGTACCGCCACCCGCGACCGCGTCGGCATCGACGACGAGCTGGCCGCGGTCGGCGGCGAGCTGGGTGTCGGTGTGGACCCGGAGTGGCTGCAGGCCGGCGGTTCCGCGCTGGCCTCCGGGCTGCCGACGGTGCTCGACGTGCTCGCCGACGTCCTCACCGGCGCCACGCACCCGGACGACGAGGTCGCACGCGAGCGCGGCCGGCTCGTCGAGCGGATCGCGGTGGCCCGCGCCCAGCCGCGCACAGTGGCCCGCGAGGCCCTGCAGCTCAAGCGCTTCGGCACGCACCCGATCTCCTCGGAGATGCCCACCGCCGAGGCGGTCGCCGGGATCACCGCGGAGCGCGTGCGGGAGTTGCACGCCGACACGGTCGTCCCCGGCGGGGCGTGCCTGGTGCTGGTCGGCGACATCGACCCGGACACCGCGATCGCGTCCGTCCGGCAGCGCCTCGGGGGATGGACCGGGGGGCATCCGGCCCGCGAGCTGTCCGGGCCGCCGGCCGTCGTCGCGGGCGACCTGGAGCTGGTGCACCGCCCCGGGTCCGTGCAGTCCCAGCTGCGCCTGACCGCGCCCGCGGTGTCCCGCGACGACCCGCGCTACACCGCGTTCCAGCTGGCCAACCTCGTGTTCGGCGGCTACTTCTCGTCGCGCTTGATGGAGAACATCCGCGAGGACAAGGGATACACCTACGGCGCGCACTCCTCGCAGGAGTTCGTGCCCGGCGGCGCCGTGCTCGGCGTGGACACCGACGTCGCCAGCGACGTCACCGCGGCGGCGTTGCTGGAGACCCGCTACGAGCTCGGCCGGATGGCCGCCGTCCCACCCACACCCGAGGAGATCGAGTCGGCACGGCGCTACGCGATCGGTTCGCTCCTGATCTCGCTGGACAGCCAGTCCGCGCTGGCCGGGACGTTGTCCGTGCTGGACTCGGTGGGGCTCGGAGTGGACTGGCTGCGCGAGCGTCCGGCGCGGCTGGAGGAGGTCACCAGCGAGCAGGTGGCCGACGCGGCGTGCGAGTTCTTCGCCCCGACCCGGTTCACCGGCGTGATCGTGGGCGACGCCGACGTCGTGGGCGCGCGGCTGCGCGCCCTCGGTGGAATCAGCCCGGACCGGAGCACGCAGGAGGGTTCGGCATGACGCCCCCGCCCGGAGATTTCGAGCTCGTCGACCCGCCGGTGCTCTCGCGCGGCGTGATGGACCGCGACGAGCAGCTGCGGTTCGACACCGGCTACCAGCGCCGCACCTGGCGCCAGGCGCGGCTCGTCGTGGTCGACGAGAACGGCCGCACGGCGGTCAGCTGGGAGACCCGCCCGGAGGCGACGTTCCGCGAGAGCGACGCCGCGGCCTGGGACTCCGCCGCCGGCAGCGGTGGGACGATCGTCACCCGGGCGGCGACCACGCTGGGCGACGAGCCGCCGCCGGATGCGGTGCTGCTCGGCGCGGCCGAGGGCATCCCGTACTGGACCGCGCGCGGCAAGCCCGACCTGCTCGCCGGGGAGGACCCGTCGGAGTGGGCGGACCTGCGCGCGGCCGGGGCCTGGCTCGACGACCTGGGGTCCGCGCTGCTGACCGCCTCCGTGGCCGTCCTGAACTGGCACGACACAGCCGGTTTCTGTGCCCGCGACGGCTCGCCGACCCACCCGCACAACGCCGGCTGGGCGCGGCGGTGCGAGGCGCACGGGCACGAGGAGTACCCGCGCACCGATCCATCGATGATCTGTCTGGTGCACGACGGCGCGGACCGGGTGCTGCTCGCGCGCCAGCCGGTGTGGCCGGAGGGGCGGTACTCGGTGCTGGCCGGGTTCGTCGAGTCCGGCGAGTCGTTGGAGGCGTGCGTGCACCGGGAGGTGAGCGAGGAGGTCGGCATCGCGGTGCGCGACGTCCGCTACCTGGGCAGCCAGGCCTGGCCGTTCCCGCGTTCGCTGATGCTGGGCTTCCACGCGACCGCCGACGCGAACATCCCCCTGAACCCGGCCGACGGCGAGATCGCCGACGCGTTGTGGATCACCCGCGCGGACCTGCGCGCGGCCCTGCGGCGCGGGGACTGGGGCGAGAGCCCACCGGAGGGGGAGCGCACGGTCGTACTCCTGCCGGGCAAGGTCTCGATCGCCCGCACGATGCTGGAGTCCTGGGCGGCCCAGGGGGACTGAGCGGCCTCCCGCGTCGGTCCGGCACGAGAGGCCCGGCGGACGTCACCGGCTCAGGCAGCGAGCTTGGACCGGACCTCGGAGAAGCTGGGGTTGGTGGCGGTGGTCTCGTCCGGGTAGATGACGGTCGGCACCACCTGATTGCCGCCGTTGACGCCCTCGACGAAGCGAGCCGCGTCGGCGTCGCGCTCGATGTCGACCTCCCGGTAGCCGATGCCGGCCTCGTCGAGCTGCATCTTCAGTCGACGGCAGAAACCGCACCAGTTGGTCGTGTACATCGTCAGATCGGCCATGTCCCCTACAACCCGCCCGCGCGTCCGGATCTTCCCCGGGGTGCGGGCCTTCACATCCGAGACACCGGCGACCCCCACGACCGGCGGCGGGCCGGATCCGTCGGTGGCAGGTGTCAGGATGGGGTCGTGCCATCCCGTACCCACACCTCCGCCCGGCCCGACGGCCCGACTTCCGACGGCCCCGATCCCGACGGCGGGAGCTCGGCCGGGGGGCTGGACCCGGAGCAGCACGCTGCGGTCACCGCCCCGCGCGGGCCGGTCTGCGTGCTGGCCGGGGCCGGCACCGGCAAGACCCGCACGATCACCCGGCGGATCGCGCACCTGGTCGCGGACGGGCACGTCGCGCCGGGGCAGGTCCTGGCCGTCACGTTCACCGCGCGGGCCGCGGGGGAGCTGCGCACGCGGCTGCGCGCGCTGGACGTCTCCGGGGTGCAGGCGAGGACGTTCCACGCCGCGGCGCTGCGTCAGCTGCGCTACTTCTGGCCGCGGGTGGTCGGCGGGCCGCACTGGCAGCTCGTCGAGGGCAAGCTGCGGATCATCGGGCAGGCCGCCGCGCGGGCGAAGGCCGGCACCGACTCGGATGCGCTGCGCGACCTGGCCTCGGAGATCGAGTGGGCCAAGTCGAGCCTGATCGCGCCGTCGGACTACCCGGCCGAGGCGGCGCGCCGCAAGCGCGACACCCCCGGCCCCGCCGAGCAGGTCGCCGCCGTCTACGCCTCCTACGAGGAGCTCAAGAACGCCGCCGAGGTGCTCGACTTCGACGACCTGCTGCTGCACACGGCCGTCGCGCTGGAGGAACACGCCGGAGTCGCCGACGAGTTCCGCTCCCGCTACCGCTGTTTCGTCGTCGACGAGTACCAGGACGTGACGCCGTTGCAGCAGCGCCTGCTCGACGCCTGGCTCGGCGAGCGCGACGACCTCACCGTCGTCGGTGACGCGAACCAGACGATCTACACCTTCGCCGGGGCGTCGCCGCGCTTCCTGCTCGACTTCCCGCGCCGGTTCCCGGAGGCGACGGTGGTGCGGCTGCAGCGCGACTACCGCTCCACCCCGCAGATCGTGTCCAGCGCGAACCAGCTGATCGGCGCGGCTCGCAACCGACCCGCCGGGAGCCGGCTCCAGCTCGTCGGGCAGCTCCCGCCCGGCCCGGACCCGGACTTCTCCGAGCACGACGACGAGCCCGCCGAGGCCGCCGCCATCGCCGGGCGGATCAAAACCCTGGTCGCCGACGGCACACCGCCGTCGGAGATCGCGATCCTGTTCCGGATCAACGCCCAGTCCGAGGCCTACGAGCAGGCGCTCACCGAGCTGGGCCTGCCGTACCAGGTCCGCGGCGGGGAACGGTTCTTCGCCCGCCAGGAGATCCGCCGGGCGATGATCGCGTTGCGCGGTGCCGCGCCCGACCAGCGGCCCGGCACCGACATGGTCACGGTCACCCGCGCCGTGCTGACCGCGCGTGCCGGGCTGACCGACGAGCCGCCCCAGGGGGCGACGGCGCGGGCGCAGTGGGAGTCGTTGCTCGCGCTCGTCGGGCTGGCCGAGGAGCTCGCCGCCGTCGAGCCGGAGGCGGGCCTGGCGCGGCTGGTCGCGGAGCTGGAGACCCGCGCCGACGCCGCGCAGCCGCCCGTCGTGCAGGGCGTGACGCTGGCCTCGCTGCACGCGGCGAAGGGACTGGAATGGGATGCGGTGTTCCTGGTCGGCCTGGCCGACGGCACACTGCCGATCCAGCACGCGGAAGGCGACGAGGTCGCGATCGAGGAGGAGCGCCGGCTGTTCTACGTCGGTATCACCCGGGCCCGGCGGGTGCTCTCGATGTCCTGGGCGCTGGCCCGCGCGTCCGGCCGGGGGCGTCAGCGGCGGCGCAGCCGGTTCCTGCACGGCCTGATCCCGGACTCGCACCCGGCCTCGCGGATCGCCGGCGAGCGCAGGCCCGGTGCGGCGCGTCCGAAGTGCCAGGTCTGCGGGACGCCGCTGTTCGGTACGGCGGCGACGAAACTGCTCCGCTGCTCGGGCTGCCCATCCGATGTGGATCTCGAGCTGCTGGACCGGCTCAAGCAGTGGCGGGCCGGATGCGCCAAGGAACAGAGCGTGCCGGCCTACGTGGTCCTCACCGACGCCACCCTGACCGCGATCGCCGAGCAACGCCCGGCCGACACGGCGGCGCTGGTCGGCATCCCGGGGATCGGGGCGGCCAAGCTGGACCGCTACGGCGAGCAGGTTCTCGCGCTCGTCGCCGAGGAGAGCTGAGCGCCGGCGCGCGGACCTCCCCACCGCGCGCGGAACGTCCCTCCGCAACCGCGGTATCGAGCGCGGACCGACGGGGACCGCGCGGCACGAGGGTGAGCGCGCATCCCGGGAGCGGGAGTGTCTCTCTGTGGTGGTCGGACTGCGGCGAGCGCCGGTCGGCCTCGGTGGCGAACGGCCCGACCCGGCCCGACCCCGCCCGAGCGAGCGGCGCGCTCGTCGCACAGGTTGCGACGAGAGTGCCGGTCGTCGGATGGGCAGGCGCGGGGACTCGGCAGGGCAGGGCCGGGGCGTGAGGCCGCCACCTGCGACGATCTTCGAACGCGACACTCACGCGAATTCCGAAGTATCAACTCGTTTAATCGGTTGTGCGCCCGTCACGGGTGCTTCTACTGTTGACTACACCGAACGGCCGTAAGGCCGTCCGCAACACGGATCCATCGCGCGACAGCGCACACGAGACGCCGAAGGAGGTGCCCCCATGACCACGAACACGATCGAGATCTACGGCGACGTCGTTCTTGTCGATGTGCTGTCCGGGCGCGCCCCCGGCGGCGCCGTCATGTGCGCCCCGGACGCTTTCGCGCTCCCGGTGTGGCGCGAGCGTGGCACCCGGGACGGCTTCGCGCCGATCACCGCGTCCATCGCGAGCAAGCACAACTCCACACGTGTGTCCGTTCCCGGATGCCGAGGTACCACCTAGCCCTCGACAGACGACGGCCGATTCTCATCGGGGCCGCGGAACCCACACAGGGGTCCGCGGCCCCGATTTTTTTGTCCCGCAACCCCGATACCGAAGACACAGCGCAGTACCGACCAAGGAGGACCGACAGGTGCTAGTCCGATCAGCTCCGTGCGACGGCGGAGTGATGACGGCGACCGAGTGCGGGGGCGGCACGACCGCCGACGTGCTGTCCGGCCTGCTCAGCGCGGCCCCGGAGACCGGGCAGGACCTGCCCTGTCGTCGCGGGGACGCCGACATGTGGTTCGCGGAGGCCCCGGACGAGCTGGAGCGGGCGAAGTCGCTCTGCGCCGGCTGCCCGGTCCGGGCCGAGTGCCTCGACGGCGCGCTGGCCCGGGCCGAGCCCTGGGGCGTCTGGGGCGGGGAGATCTTCGAGCGTGGACGGGTGATCCCCCGCAAGCGCCCGAGGGGACGCCCGCGCAAGGCGGACCTGGAGCGCGACCGGGTCTACGCCCTGGCCGCCGGCGACTGAGCCCGGCTCGCCAGCACACCGCCGAGATCACCGCCGAGATCACCGCCGAGATCACCGCCGCGAACACCGAGCCCCCCACAGGAGACCTTCGATGAACCAGATCGTCACGATCCCGAGCCCGGCAACCGCCTCCGCCGCGCCGACCGATCACCGCACCGAGGGAGCGCAGATGTTGATCCATGAAGCCCTGGCGAGATCCCGACAGCGGGAGGCCGAACTCGAGGCCCGGCAGTACCGCCGGGCCCGGGAGCTGACCGCGGGACGGCGATGGGCCCAGCTCGCCGCACGGGCACAGCGGCGGGCGCAGGTCGAACGCGACCGCGTCGCGGCCGGCTGATCCGTCCCCGCCGACGCCACAGGAACAGACGCCACGGGGACATCGACGACGCCCCCCCCCGGGGAAAACACCGGCGGGGCGGCGGGCGGGTGCGTGACGGGCCGCCCACCCCCCCCGCCGGGCCCATCCACCCCGCCCCCCCGGGGCCCGCCCGCGGGCGGGGCGTCGTCGTGGTCGGTACGGGCCGTCACTCCCCGGCGGCGGGGACGCCGTCGCCGAACAGCTCCGGCTGCCAGGTGGAGACGACGTCGCGAAGCCGTACGTGCGCGTCGAGCTGGCAGAGGATGCCGAGGGTCCCCATCGTCACCCGGTGTACGAGCAGGAACTGCGGCGGCAGGTTCAGCTGCCGGGCCGTCGCGGCCTCCGGGTTGCGCAGGTCGCCGACCCGCTCGGCCTGGCCCTGGATCCAGCGCCGGCTGAAGTGGAACTCCTCGGTCCGCAGCGGCTCGGTGAACGGCGCCAGGTAGCCCATCGCCTCCTCCGGGGCCAGGCGGCTGCCCTCGAGCACGAAACCGGCGTCGCGCATCAGCGTCATCAGATCGGCCGAGCGGTACTCCAGCGCGAACTTGGTCATCTGCACCAGCTCGTGCGGCATGCTCTCGGGCAGCCGTGCGACGGCGCCGAAGTCCAGTACCAGCAGGCGGCCGTCGTCGAGGATCCCGAAGTTGCCCGGGTGCGGGTCGGAGTGCAGCAGGTGCGCCCGCGCGGGGGCCGAGTAGTGGAACTCGGCGAGCAGCGTGCCCGCGGCGTCACGCTCGGCGCGGGTGCCCTCGCGGATGACCGAGGACAGCGGACGGCCGGTGACCCATTCGCTGACCATCGCCTTCGGCGCGGATGCGACGACCCGCGGGATGACGACGTGCTCGTCGCCGGCGTAGACGGCGCCGAACTCACGCTGGTAGGTGGCTTCGTCGCGGTAGTCGAGCTCCTCCTCCATCCGCTCGCGCAGCTCGTTGATCAGCGGTTTGAGCTCCAGGCCCGGGGCGAGTGGCTGCAGCAGCCTGCTCATCCGGCCGAGCTGGCGCAGGTCCGAACGCAACGCCTCCTCCGCGCCCGGGTACTGCACCTTCACCGCGACCTCGCGACCGTCGCGCCACACCGCGCGGTGCACCTGCCCGATGCTGGCCGATGCGGCGGGGTCGTCGTCGAACTCGCGGAAGCGGGAGTGCCAGCCTCGGCCGAACTGCTCGGCGAGCATGCGGTGGACGTCGGCCTTCGGCATCGGTGGTGCCGCGGTCTGCAGCTTGACCAGCGCCTCCCGGTACGGCTCGGCGAACTCCTCCGGGATCGCCGCCTCGAACACGCTCAGGGCCTGCCCGAACTTCATCGCGCCGCCCTTGAGCTCACCGAGCACCGCGAACAGCTGCTCGGCACTCTTCGCGGCGAGCTGGGCGGAGATCTCGTCCCGATCACCGCCGGTCAGGCGCCGCCCCCACCCCGCGGCCGCGCGTCCGGCGACGCCCAGGGGCAGGCCGGCGAGTTTGACGGTGCGCGAAGCGGTTCGTCGGGGTATGTCGCTCACTCCTTGATTGTCTCCCGCCAGCGGCCACGTTCGCACGCCGCACCCGTCGGACGGGCCCGATCGGCGGGTGCCGGCGGGCTGTCCGGCTCCGCCGCGCCGCACGGGCAGCCCGGGTGCGCGGCCCAGACCCGGGTGAGGACGGTGGCCGAGTCCAGGTCCAGCTCGAGGGTCGCGTCCAGGGTCGGCGGCGGAGGCCCGCCGGTCGTCGGACCGTCCAGGGCCAGCAGCGCCTGCGCCGCCCCGAGGGCGGCGGTCGCGGCCAGCACGCCGGGCTCCGCGGATCCCGTGCGGTCGGCCAGCGTGGCGGTGAGTGCCGGCCACCCCGGGTCGAGACCCGTCCGATGGAGGTCGAGGCAGCGCAGGCATGCCGAACGGCCGGGCAGCACCAGCGGGCCGACGACGCCTCGCCCGTCGCGCATCCGCACCACCAGGTGCTCCACGGCGCGCACGATCAGCCGGTCGGCCTCGTCGAGCCGCCTGGCCTGGGCGTCGGTGAGTACCACCAGGTCCGGCGGGGTCCGGCCGGGTGCGGTCGTCCGCACCTGCGGTGCCGCCGCGGCGAGCAGCTCCGGCGCGATCCGGGACCGGTCGAGACCCAGCGCGTGCGTGGGCAGCCCGGCGACGAGCAGGTCGGACGGTGCCACCGCCCCGGACGTCCGGACATGGACGGCCCCGACGCCGGCCCGCGCCAGCGCGGCGGCCACGGCGAGTGCGAGCGGCCCGTCGCCGCGCACCTCGACCTGGGAATCCGCGCGGCGCCCGGCGACCCGGTCCGGGGTCCGGGCGTCGCGCAGGAGCCCGGCGGAGAGCAGCGCGTGCAGCACGGCGGTGACCGTGTCCGGGTCCGCGCCGCGACCGACGGCGCGCCGGAGCAGATCCGCGACGTCCACCGGGGCCTGCCCGAGCTCGTCGAGCATCGACACGGTGGCCGGGCAGAGGTCCTCCAGCACCAGGCCATGCACGGGGTCGAGGCCCACCTGACGGGAGTCCGGCCCACGAACCAGGACACAGAGGTGCGGGGCCAGCACCAGCCGGGCGGGCAGTCCGCGCGACGTGCCCGGATGCGACGTGCCCGGATGCGAGGCGGCCTGATGCGACGTGTCCTGGCGTGGGAGGGCGGGCCGGGTCATCGCACGATCCTGCGCGTCGGCGCGAACCC
>JAKDNL010000628.1 GCA_030451825.1 Pseudonocardia sp.
GAACATCCCGCGCATCCTCGGGTAGTCCATGGCGGCTCCTCACTCGGGTGGCCAGGCGCGGCGGCGACCGGCCGGGACGGTCAACCGCCGGCGCACCAGAGCGCGCGCACGACGTGGGCTGCGGATCCGGCGCCGTCGTCGACGTCGACGTCGAGCACGCCGTGCACGCGGGCGAGCTCGGCGATCAGGTCCTCGGCCGGGATCTCGTGCACGCAGGCCTCGTCCTGCAGGATGTCCGCGATCGGTGACCCGGCACGGGAGACCAGCGACGAGCACCACTGCCGGCCCAGCGCGCGCGAAGCGCCGCCGAGTAGGTCGACATCGGCCAGGTCCACCACCGCGCAGACGGGGCCGTCGCAGGGTCGGGCCGAGCGGACGGCGGCGACGACCGGGGCCCGCAGCCGTGCCCAGGCACGCAGTGCCCTGCGATCGGCCAGCGGTTCCGGGAGCACGACCCCGTCCCGCTCGGCGGCCGCAAGGGCCAGCAGCAGACCGGACACCCGACCCGCCGCGACGACCCACTCGGCCGGGCTTCCGGGTACGGCGCGCCAGGCCGGTGCGGCGACGGGGGGCTGCGGCGTCCCGGCGTCTCCGGTCCGGTCCGCGGGCGGGCTCGTCACGGCCGGTCCAGGACGAGCAGCGGCAGCAACGCCGTGACCGACGCATTGGGGACGTCGGGTAGGGCGCTGATCCGCAGCTGCACGGCGACGCTGCACAGCGCGTAGGCCTGCTGGCGGGTGAACCCGCGTTCGACGACCAGGTGGTCGATCATCTCGCGCAGGGCGTCGCGGGCGGCGAGCGTGACGTCCTCGGCCCGGTTCGTGCCGTCGGTGTCCACCGAGATGCCGGTGGTCGCGTAGAACGGACCGGCCTCGGCGGGCCGCGGCCCGGGCGAGCTCCGTTCGAACCGCAGGCGTTGCTGGCCGGTCCGCGCCGCCGCGCCCTGATGGAGGTCGAACCGCAGCCGCCAGGTCCCGCTCATCTCGATGGCCGTCCCGCACGCCTCGCCCTCGCCCTGGGCGAAGTGCCCGTCACCGGCCGAGAACAGCGCGTCCTCGGCCCAGACCGGGAGCAGGAGCGTCGTGCCGATCCCGGTTTGCCGGATGTCGATGTTGCCGGCGTTCTCCCGGGGCGGCATGGTGCGCAGCCCGGTCGCCGCTATCACCGGGTCCGCGGGTAGCGCGCCGTCCGCGTCCGGCGGCAGGACCATCCCGCCGGACTCCAGCACCGCCCGTTCCCGCTCGGTGATCCGGGCGAGCAGCTCCGCTGACGGGGCGACCCCGAACGTGCCGAGGAAGGGCTCGGCCGGGATCGTGACGCCCGGCAGGTCGTCCGAGACGGCGCGGCCGCCGGCGAGCTGCCAGCGGACCAGGAACGGGTCCGGGAACTGCTCGCGCAGGAAGCCGAAGCCGGGGATCTGCACCGTGTAGCCCCGGTCGGCGGCTGTGCACTCGAGGACCTCGACGGCCAGGACGTCGCCGGGCCGGGCGCCCTCCACCGCGATCGGGCCGGTGAGCGGGTGCACCCGGGAGAGGCTGACCCCGCCGAGCTGCTCGGCGCCCCGGTCCCACGAGAGCTGGGCGTCGGCGGCGTCCAGGGTGTCGAGCACGACCTCGTCCCCGGGGCACACGCGCAGCACCGGGGTGATGTCCGGGTGCCAGCGGTTGTGCCCCCGGTCGGGTTGGGTGGCCAGTGGCTTGGTGGTGTCCAGGCGCAGCTCGTGGATGGTCATGGTGCGCACCGCCCCGCGAGGCGATCGAGATGGATCAGCAGGGCGCCGGTGTCGAGGTACTCCCGGAAGGTCGCGATCCGGCCGGCGCGCATCGTCGCCACGTGCGCGAAGGCGATCTCGACGGTCTCCCCGGCCGTGCCGAACCGGTCCCGGCCCTCGACGACGACGTGCGACGGGCCGGCGTCGAGAACCCGGTCCACAGCGACCTCGAGCGCCTCGAACCGCTCGGCCAGGGACCCGAAGTAGCCGAGCACCTCCTCGACACCGTGGAACGTGCCACCGAACGGGAGCTCGGCCGGCGCCTGCCAGACGATCTCCGGGTCCAGCGCCGTGAGGACGGCGGGCACGTCCTGGCGGTTGAACGCACCGTAGGCGGCCCGCACGACGGCGACGTCGGACGTGGTAGGGGCGGAGACGGGGTCAGTTGTGGTCATGGTCGCTCCTTCGGGTGGGCCGACATCGTGTACAGCAATGGGGAGCGCCCACATCGCGGAGACCATGTAGGGGGCCGTGGTCAATGTCGGGTCCGGGCCCGGCGCCGTCGGCGCGGGTCAGGCCGGGCGGATCGCGAAGGCGGTGGCCTCCGAGCGGTTCCGCGCCCCGATCTTGACGTAGATGTTGGCGACGTGGCGCTCGACCGTGTGCACCGACAAGTGCAGCCGGCGTGCAATCTCCTTGTTGCTCGACCCGGCAGCCAGCGCGTCGAGCACCTCGAACTCCCTTGCGGTGAGCGGCGCCGCGGTCGAGGCAGGAGTGGGCGGCCCCGCGGCCAGCCGCGCCGCCCGCGTCCGGTCGCCGGGCGCGCCCCGCCGGCGCAGCATCGCGGCGTGCTCGCCCATGGTCTGCGCCGACAGCGGTGCCGCACCCCACGCCTCGTGGATCCGCAGCGCCTCCTGGAACCGCGTGTCGGCCTCGTCCCACCGGCCGAGCGTGGTCGCGGTCAGGGCCAGGTACCGGGCGACCGCACCGTTCCAGATCGGGACGCCCTGCATCGCGACCCGGTCGGCATACGGGCTCAGTACGGCGTGCAGGTGCTCGGCGTGCCGGCCGTGGTCGAGCAGGGCGGCGGCCTCGGCCAGCAGGCCCGCGTTGGCCAGCCACAACGAGTCCGGGGGCAGGGCGGCGCAGTCGCCTGCGGTCAGCTCGTCGAGCAACGCGCACGCCTCCTCGCCCCGGCCGTTCTCGGCCAGGACGACGGCGAGCTGGCAGCGGAACACCGTCAGGACCGGGTAGCGCGCGACGTGCCGTCGCAGGTCGTGCTCGACGCTCCCGGCCGGCAGGTCGCGGCGCAGGGCGAACCGTTGCCCGGTGGCGTAGATGGAGGCGGGCTGCGCCTGGACCAGCCGGCCCAGCCGGTACGCCTGCTCGACGAGGTCGAGTGCGTCGGTGTGCCCGGCCATCGTGGAGCGCACCGCACGGAACAGCAGGACGTACCACTGGGCCAGCGGGCGGCCGGTGCTCGTGGCGAGCTCGGCCAGCACGTCGAGCTCGGCGTCGGCCTGCACCGGGTCGCTCTGCATCAGCTCGGGCACCAGCATGCGGCGAGCGAGCAGCTCGGCGTCCTCGTCGCCCCTGCGTACCGCCAGGTCGGCCAGCTCACGACCGAGTGCGATGCGATCTTCCGGTCCCTCCGGGCCGCGCAGCACGAACTGGGCGGCGGCCAGCGCGGCGGTCAGCGCGCGGGGGTCGTCGAAGGCCCGGGCGGCGGCCACGGACTCCGCGGCCAGGATCCGCGCCCGGGGCAGTTCGGGGCCCCAGTACAGCTCGACCGCCAGGCGTGCGGCCACCCGGATGCGGTCGACCTCGTCGGCAGGGCCGAGCAGCGCCGCGGTGCGCTCCAGGTGCCGGGCCAGGCCCGCGTCGACCCGCCCGGCGGAGACGACGACGTCGCCGATCCCCAGTGCGGCGTCGACGAGCACACCCGTGTCCCGGTCCCGGCCGAGTACCCAGGCCGCCTCGTAGGACTCCCGGGCCTCGGCCGCGCGGCCCGCGCGGGCCGCGCGGCCG
>JAKDNL010000629.1 GCA_030451825.1 Pseudonocardia sp.
CCGTGTTCTGCTGCGTGCCCACCCTGCTGGCCACGATCCCCCGCGAGCTGCCCCACCTGCGCACGCTGATGGTCGGCGGCGAGGCCTGCAACGCGGGCCTGGTCGACCGCTGGGCCCGCCCCGGGCGGCGGATGCTCAACACCTACGGCCCCACCGAGGCCACCGTCACCGCGACCTGGGGCGAGCTGCGCCCGGGCCGCCCGGTCACGATCGGGCGCCCGGTCCCCAGCTACTCGGTGCTGATCCTCGACGACGAGCGCCGCGAGGTCGGTCACGGCGAGGTCGGCGAGATCTGCATCGGCGGCCCCGGCGTCGCGGAGGGCTACGTCAACCTGCCGGACAAGACCGCCGACCGGTTCATCTCCCACCCCGGCGCCCCGGCGAACGGGGACGGCCGCCTCTACCGCACCGGCGACCTCGGGCGCCTCGACGACCAGGGCGAGATCGTCTACCTCGGCCGCGCCGACGACGAGGTCAAGATCCGCGGGTACCGGGTGGACCTCGGCGAGATCGAGAACGTCGCGCTCGAGGACCAGAGCGTGGAGAGCGCCGTCGCCGCACTGTCGAAGAGCGAGACCGGCGAGGAGCTGGCCGTCTACGTGACCCTGGCCGACGCCGCCGCCACCGCCGCGGGCGGCAACAACCCCGCCGGCGACGAGACCGCGCTCGTCGCGCGCCTGCACGAGCTGCTGCGCACCCGTCTGCCGGAGTACATGGTCCCGGGCTACCTCGACGTCCTCGACACGCTGCCCACCCAGGTCAGCGGCAAGGTCGACCGTTCGAAGCTGCCCGCTCCCCGCGGGCCCCGGCTCGTCACCAGCACCGGGCCGACCGTCGCGCCGGGGACGGTGCTGGAGACCCGGGTCCGTGACGTCATGGCCGAGGCGCTGGGCCTGGAGCCCGAGCAGGTCTCGGTCACCGCCGACTTCTTCGACGAGCTGGGCGGGCACTCGCTGCTCGCCGCCCGCGTCGTGACGCTGCTGCGCCGGCACGAGGTCGGGCGCAGCCCGGCCGTGCGCGACCTCTACGACAACCCCACCATCCGCGGCCTGGCCGAGGTCCTGGACACCGCGGCCGAACCGGACGGCAGCGTTCCCCCACCGCCGCGGCGAGCGGCGCTGCGGCACGGCACGCTGCGCTACTCGCTGGCCGGGTACGCGCAGGGCGGCGTGCTGTTCGCGCTGATGCTGGTGATGACGCTGCCCGCGGCGGCCGTCTACGCCTACCACTCCGGGCGCGTCGCCCCGGACGTCCTGGCCCAGCTCGCGCTCGGCGCCACCGCGATCTACCTGCTGCAACGGTGGGTGCTCGCGCCGCTGGCGGTGCGTGCGCTCGGGGCCGGGATCCGGCCCGGGCACCACCGGATGTGGGGTGCGGTGCACCTGCGGCTGTGGGCATCGGAGCTGATGCTGTCGATGTCGCCGCTGCCGTTCCTGTCCGGCGGCCCGCTCGCCCCGACCTACCTGCGCCTGCTCGGCGCAGCGGTCGGGCGCGACACCCACGTCGGGACGTCGGTGGTGTCGCTGCCCGGTCTGGTGCGGATCGGTGACGGCGCGACCGTCGGCCACGGCGCCGCCCTGCGGCCGTGGACGGTGCAGGACGGGTGGGTCGTCGTCGCACCGGTGACCGTCGGCGCCGGAGCCCACGTGGGCGGGAACTGCGTGCTGGAACCGGGCGCGGTCGTCGGAGCGGACGCGGTGCTGGGCGAGCAGTCCTCGGCGGCCCGCGAGCAGGTGATCCCGGACGGGGAGCACTGGGCCGGGTCGCCGTCGGTGCCCGACCCGGCCGACGCCGCCGTCGCCGAGCTGGCCGAGGCCGGACCGGCGCCCACCTGGACCCGCCCGCAGCTCGCCGCGGCCGCGGCCGGCGCGGCCACCCTGGAGCTCATCTCGGTGGTGAGCCTGCTGCCTGCGGTGCTGCTGGTCTGGGGATCGCTGCTGCTGTTCGGCGAGGGCCTCGCGCTGCTCGCCGCGGTACTGGTCGGACCGGTGTTCGTACTGACCGTCTGCGTGATCGTCGCGGCCGGGCGCCGGATCGTCGCCCCGCGGACCGGGCCGGGCGTGTTCCCGGCGCGGTCCGCGCTCGGGCTGCGCAAGTGGTTCGGCGACAAGCTGCTCGAGATGAGCCTGCTCTACACGAACTCGCTCTACTCGACGCTCTACACGGTCGGCTGGCTGCGGCTGCTCGGCGCGCGGATCGGGCGCGGCGCCGAGGTCTCCACGGCCTCGCACATCGACCCGGAGATGCTCACGATCGAGCAGGGCAGCTTCGTGGCCGACATGGCCAGCCTGGGCAGCGCCACGTTCCACAACGGCTGGATGGTCCGCCGCCCCACGCTGGTCGGGCGCCGCGCGTTCGTCGGCAACGCCGCGGTCGTTCCGGCCGGCACCCGCCTCGGCGACGACTCGCTGATCGGCGTGGCCACGGTGCCCCCGGTCGCGGGGGTGCCCGGCGACAGCACGTGGCTCGGCTCCCCGGCGATGAACCTGCCGGTCCGTCAGGACAGCGGCGACTTCGACGAGTCGACGACGTTCCGCCCGCCCCGGCACAAGATCGCGGAGCGGCTCGGGATCGAGTTCCTGCGGGCGACCCTGCCCGCGTCGATGATCTCGGTGTCGCTCTACCTGTTCCTGCTCGGTCTGTCCGGGATCGCCCGGACCTCGCCGTGGTGGGCGACGGTGCCGGCCGCGCCGGTGCTCGCGATCGGCACCGGCGTGTCCCTGCTGCTGATGGTCGCGGTCGTGAAATGGCTGGTGGTGGGCACCTATCGTCCGCGCACCGAGCCGCTGTGGAGCAGGTTCGTCCGCCGTTCCGAGTTCGTGACCGGTCTCTACGAGGCCGCGGCCGTGCCCGGGTTGCTGATGATGCTGGTCGGCACGCCGATGCTGCCGCCCGCGCTGCGGCTGCTCGGGTGCCGGATCGGGCGGCGCAGCTACGTCGGAACCACCTACATGACCGAGTACGACCTCGTCGACATCGGCGACGACGTGACGATCGGGCGGGACGTGTCGCTGCAGACGCACCTGTTCGAGGACCGCGTGATGAAGATGTCGACGGTGCGGATCTCGGACGGCGCCAGCGTCGGCGACCGGGCGATCGTGCTCTACGACGCCGTGGTCGGCACCGGTGCGACGCTGGACCCGCTGTCGCTGGTGATGAAGGGCGAGCACCTCCCGCCGGGTACGCGCTGGCGGGGCATCACCGCCCAGCCGGTCACCGACGCCGCGCCCGCGGACGCGGTGCCGGCCGCCTCCGCGCCCCCGGACGGGGCGCCCGCCGCCGTGCCGGATGTCGTGCCGGGTGCCGCCCCCGTGGACGCCCCCCTGGTCGCGGCCACCGAGGCGGCGACGGTGATGACGCAGGTCCGCCTGGACTCGAGTGGCGTCCTCGCCGCCGACGTCGGCCGGACGATGCGCCTCCGCTCGGTGCACGCCACCGGTGAGGCCCGCGTGCTGCGTCGCCCCGCTCCCCGGCCCACTGGCGCCGGGAGCCGTGCGACCCCGCCCGCACCGATCTTCGACCCGGACGTGCCGTCACCGCGGGAACCGCTGGAGGCGACGACGCGTCTCCCCTCGGCCCGGCCGGAACCCTCCGCCGCACCGGGCACGAATCCCGAGTCGACGATCCGGCTGACCGGGACGACCAACACGCACGAGCGGGACGGCCCGGGACCGGACGTCGAGGCGACGGGCCGGATGCCGACGAGTGCTACCGGACGTGGTCCGCCGTCGCCAAC
>JAKDNL010000086.1 GCA_030451825.1 Pseudonocardia sp.
TCGGCGAGGTGATCGGGCCGAAGGGCAAGATGATCAACTCGATCACGGAGCAGACAGGCGCGGACATCTCGATCGAGGACGACGGCACGATCTACGTCGGTGCTGCCGACGGCCCGTCCGCGGAGGAGGCGATCGGCATGATCAACGCCATCGCCAACCCGCAGCTGCCGAAGATCGGTGAGCGGTTCCTGGGCACGGTGGTCAAGGCCGCCGCGTTCGGTGCCTTCGTCTCGCTGGTCCCGGGCAAGGACGGCCTCGTGCACATCTCGAAGCTGGGCAGCGGCAAGCGCATCGGCAAGGTCGAGGACGTCTGCAAGGTCGGCGACAAGCTCCGCGTCGAGGTCACCGACATCGACAACCGGGGCAAGATCAGCCTGATCCCGGTCGTCGACGGCGAGACGGCCGAGGACGGCGGCACCGACGAGGGCGCCGAGAACGGCGAGACCAACGGCGCGGTCGCGTCGGAGGCCGTCGAGGCGTCCAACCCGAGCTGATCCCGTAGAGCGACACGGTCACCGTGCACGATCAGAACGATCCGCCCGCGGCGGTCCGGAACCCCGAGAGGGGTGCCGGTGCCGCCGCGGGCGTCGTGCTGCCCGGATCCGGTAGCTCCGGGCCGGGTGACGCGGACGCGGTGCGTCGCAGCGACCTGCCCGGCGGCGCCCGGCTGGTCACCGAGGCCGTGCCGTGGGTGCGCTCGGTGGCACTCGGTATCTGGATCGGCATCGGTTCGGTGGACGAGACCCCCGACCAGGCCGGCGCCGCGCACTACCTGGAACACCTGCTGTTCAAGGGCACCGGCCGGCGTACCGCGGCCGGGATCGCCGAGGAGATGGACGCGGTCGGCGGGGAGCTGAACGCGTTCACCGCCAAGGAGCACACCTGCTACTACGCGCACGTCCTCGACACCGACGTGGCGCTCGCGATCGACCTGCTGGCCGACGTCGTCAGCGACGCCCGGCTCACGCACGCCGACACCGAGCTCGAGCGCGGCGTCGTGCTCGAGGAGATCTCGATGCGCGACGACGACCCGGAGGACCTGCTCGGCGAGCTGTTCGACGAGACGCTGTTCGGCGAGCACGCGCTGGGCCGCCCGGTGATCGGGTCCGAGGACTCGATCCGGGGGATGAGCCGCGACACCCTGCACGATTTCTGGCGGGGGGAGTACACGACGCCGCGGATGGTCGTCGCCGCGGCCGGGAACCTCGACCACGACCGCGTCGCCGACCTGGTGTCGCAGGCGCTGGCCGGCGCGGCCGACCGCAGCCGCGGCCTGTCCGCCGAGCCGCCGCGCTCCGGTGGGGGGATGCGCCCGGTTCGGGCGAGCGCGCTGGCCCTGCACACCGACGATTCCGAGCAGGCGCACCTGATGCTCGGCGTCCCGGGGCCGAACCGGCACACGCCCGGCCGCGCGGCCCTGGCCGTGCTCAACACCGCGCTCGGCGGCGGGCTGAGCTCGCGGCTGTTCCAGCAGGTCCGGGAGCAGCGTGGGCTGGCCTACCAGGTCTACTCGTCGCAGGTCCGCTACGCCGACGCGGGCAGCCTCGCGGTCTACGCCGGCTGTGCCCCGGAGCGTCTCGGAGAGGTCGTGGCCGTGGTGCGCGACGTGCTCGCCGGCGTCGCCGCGGACGGTCTGACCGAGGCCGAGGTCCTCCGTGCGCAGGGTGCCCTGCGCGGTGGCCTGGTGCTCGGGCTGGAGGACACCGCGTCCCGGATGAACCGGCTCGGGCGCTCCGAGCTCGACCACGGCCGTCAGCGGAGCCTGTCCGAGAGCCTGGCCCGGATCGAGGCCGTCACGGTGTCCGAGGTCGCGGCCCTGGCCGCGGAGCTGCTCACCCAGCCGCTCACCGCGGCGATCGTCGGCCCCTACGACGAGATCGGCGACCTCCCCGCCGCCCTGCACGACCTGGCCTGACCTACGCCCGCTCAGCCCCACCGCACGTCGCACCCGATCCGGTGCCCTCGCACGCGATATTCCTGCTGCGAGGCCACGGGATCGGGTGCGAGGTCGGCACGCGGGTGGCGACGCGCGGCCGGAGGGTCCGGGCTGGGCCGGCGCCGGCGCGGCGCGGTCGGCGGGGGGGTCAGGTTCGGTCGGCCGGCAGACGGGACTGGTTAGGGTGCCGGGGTGGTGCTGAGCGTGGTGGCCGGGTTGCTGATCGCGGTCGGGCTGGTCGGGATCGTGGTGGCCGTGCTGCCCGGGCTGGTGCTCGTGGTGGCCGGTGTCGCGGTGTGGGCGGTCCCGCGCGGGGACACCGTCGGGTGGACGGTGCTCGGGGTGGCCGTCGCCATCGCGGTACTGGGCACGGTGCTGAAGTACCTGCTGCCCGGCAAGCGGCTGCGCGACGGCGGGGTGCCCGCCCGGACACTGGTGGCCGGCGGGGTGCTCGGGATCGTCGGGTTCTTCGTGATCCCGGTGGTGGGGTTGTTCGTGGGCTTCGTGCTGGGGGTGTACCTGGCCGAGCTGGCCCGCCTCCCGGACGCCGGACGGGCCTGGACGTCGGCGCGCGGGGCACTGGCCGCGGTCGGCTGGAGCATCCTGATCGAGCTCGCCGCCGGGTTACTGGCGACGACGACGTGGATCGTCGGGCTGGTCGTGGGCTGACGAGAGCCCGTGCGCGGATATCGCTGCCGGGGCGACGGTATCCGCGCACGACCGGCATGTGGCACTCCGGCTAGCGCGACACCCGTGGTGCTTTCGTTTCGTGTCGCCGCACGAAAGCTCCATGAGTGCGTCCCTGAGGCGGCCCTGAGGCGGCCCTGAGGCGGGGACGGTGGCTCGGGTCGCGATCGAGCGCGCTCGAACGAAATGCGTGGAGCGCAGGGGCGCCCGCGCGCTAGTGTCCGCCGACACCGATCGATCGCCGGAGGACTGAGGCCATGACTGCGCGCCCGTCGACGGGCCGCCGCAGGAGCACCGCACGGGGCTGACCCCCGCGGTGTCGGCGTGCCCGGATCCGCATCCGCCCGGGTCGTGTCGCGGCCCGGCGATCCGAGAGGTCTCCACCCCCATGCTCGACCGTCACATCCATGCCTACGTCCGCGCGCTGTTCGGCTCCTCGGCCGTGCGCGTGGGCCCGTTCCTGGCCGGCCTCGACCCGCACGACGCCGGCCGCTACCGCAACTACGCCGTCCCCGACGACGGCGCGGCGCCGTCCGCGGACGAGGTCGCCGCCCTGGTCACGGCGTTCGCCGGTCGCGACCGGATCCCGCGACTGGAGTACCTGCCCTCGGCCTGCCCGGATCTCGAGGCCGCGCTGGCCGGCGCGGGGTTCACCGTCGAGGCGCGCATCCCGGTGCTCACCGGCCGCCCGGGCAGGGTCGGAGTCCTGCCGGTCGCGGGCGTCGAGGTGGCGCCCGCAGCGACCGACGACGAGCTGTGGGCCGTCGCCGGCGCGCAGGCCGAGGCCTACGCCCAGCCGGAGGTCACCGTGCACGACCGCGATCGGCTGCGCGGCGTGCTCGACCGGGGCGGGCTCGTCGCCCTGGCCCGCGACGCGGCGACCGGCGCCGGTGTCGGAGGTGGCCTGTGCGCGCCGCCGCACGACGGGGTCAGCGAGCTCGCCGCGATCGGCGTGCGCACGGCGTACCGGCGGCGGGGGATCGCCGCCGCCCTGACCGCGGAGCTCACCCGCGCCTGCCCGGAGGTCGGGATCGGTACGCCGTTCCTGACCCCGGCCGGACCGGCTGAGCAGCGGATCTACGAGCGGGCGGGATATCGGGTCGCCGAGGAGATGATCCACATCTCGCGCTGACGGTCGCCGACCGATCGTCGAGATGAACACCAGCGGGGCCCGTCTGCCGGCGGACCCCGCTGGTGTTCATCTCGGCCGCGGTGAGCCGGAACGGCCCCGGCGGCTCAGGCGTCCGGACGGATGATCAGACAGGAGCTGGTGGCGGTGGCGCAGAGCCGGCCGTCGCCGTCGAGCAGGCGCGCCTCGGTCAGGGCGGTGCGCGAACCGGCGTGCACGACCGTGCCCTCGGCCCGGACCGTGCCGGAGTCGGCCCGCAGCGCGCGCAGGAACTTCACCGACAGGTCGAGGCTGGTGTAGCGGGCCCCGAGCGGCAGGGTCGTGTGCACGGCGCAGCCGGCCGCGGAGTCGAGCAGCGTCGCGTACACCCCGCCGTGCACGGAGCCGATCGGGTTGAAGTGGAACTCGGCGGGCTCCAGGGTGAACACGACGCGCCCGGGCTCCACCTCGGCCACGGACATGCCGAGCAGGGTCGCGATCGGAGGCGGCGGGACCTCTCCGGAGGCCATGGCCCGGATGAACGTCAGCCCGTCGCTGTGCATCGCGGACGCCGCCGTCTCGCGGGGGTCGCTCCACTGGTGGGTCCGCTCGCGGATGTCCGGCCCGGCGCTCATCTGGGTCTCCTCACGCTGTTGAGTTGCTAGGAGCAACCTAGCTGACCGAGGGGAGCCGGGACGAACCGCCCGGGCCGAACTAGGCTGCGGCGCGGACGTCGACGGCGAGATGAGGAGTGCGGGTGAGCGGGTCGATCCGGGTGGCGGTGCTGGGTGCGAGGGGCCGGATGGGCGGCGAGGTCTGCCGGGCGGTGCGCGAGGCTCCCGACACCGAGCTGGTCGCCGAGCTGGACGAGGGCGACGACCGCGCGGCCCTGGACGTCGCGGACGTCGCGGTCGACTTCACCCACCCCGGCGCGGTGCTCGACAACGTGCGCCACTGCGTCGAGCACGGCATCGCGGCCGTCGTCGGGACCAGCGGGTTCGACGAGGCACGCTTCGGCACCGTGCGCGGCTGGCTGGAGGCGATGGGGTCGGGATCGGTGCTGGTGGCGCCGAACTTCGGCGTCGGCGCCGTGCTGTCGATGCACTTCGCGGCGCAGGCGGCCCGGTTCTTCGATTCGGTCGAGGTCGTCGAGAGCCACCACGCCGGCAAGGTGGACGCACCCTCGGGCACCGCGTCGCGGACCGCGTCGGTGATCGCGGCCGCGCGGCGCGAGGCCGGACTCGGCGACGTCCCGGACGCCACCACGACGGACCCGGACGGTGCCCGCGGCGCGAGCGTCGACGGCGTGCACGTGCACGCGGTGCGGATGCCCGGACTGATCGCGCACCAGGAGGTCGTCCTCGGCAGCGCCGACGGCGAGATCCTCACGATCCGGCACGACTCGATGAACCGCTCCTCGTTCATGCCCGGGGTGCTGATGGCGGTGCGCGCGGTGCGCGAGCGCCCGGGCCTGACGATCGGGTTGGAGCCGCTGCTCGGTCTGTCCTGACCCGCCCCGGTCACCTCCGCACCGGAGGGCAGGTGCCGGTGCTCTCGCCGATCGAGTTGATCTCGGCGTTGGAGCGGGGGTCGCCGGCATGGTTCGTCCGGTCGGTGCAGCGGACGTAGGACGGGCCGCGGTGCGGCACGTCGGAATCGGGTCCGTTCACCCATTCGTGCCAGTCAGTCGGCGAGCTCGAGCGCGAGCGTGCCGGTGAACCGCACCTCGCGCAGCGTCCCGTCGCCGGTGTCGAGGGTGCGCACGGCGCCGTCGGCCTCCCAGCCGGCGCGGGCGTAGAAGCGCCGCGACGCCTCGTCGCGCTCCGGCACCCAGGCCCGGCCCTGCTCGGCGCCGTGGCCGCGAAGTGCGGCCGCGGCGGTCGCCAGCAGGCGTCCACCGTGGCCACGCCGGCCCCAGCGCGGCTCCACCAGCAGGGTGCTGACCTCGGCGATCGAGAGCCCCTGCGATCCCTCGTAGTACGCGGCGGCGCAGAACCCCACCGTGTGCTCGCCCTCCACGGCGACCAGCACGTGGTAACCGTCCCCGGCATGCACCGCGTCGGTCCAGGCCGCGCGGGCGTCGTCGCCGGTCAGGCCGTCCAGGGCGGCGTCCGGGACGAGCCCGGTGTAGGCGGCGCGCCAGGTCTGGGCCTGGATGCGCACGATGGCGTCGACGTCGTCGTCGACGGCGGGGCGGACGGTCGCGGTGGCCATGGACGCATGCTTACCGGACCTGTCCCGCCCCGCTCGACGCGGTGCCGATCCGGCAGGGGAGTGCCGCTCGTGCGGCGTCGAGCGCACCGCCCGGATCGACCGTTCCCCGGGCCGCACGCCAGGCCACGATGCCGTCCGGTCGCACGAGCAGCGCGCGACCGCCGTCGATCCCGAGCCGCGCGGCCGGCTCCGCCCCGACCGCATGCACGACCAGACCCCGCTCCCGGGCCGGCGCGATCCACACCGGAGGGCCGACCACGCTCCATCCGCCGCGGGCGAGATCGACGGTGGACCGGCCGTCGTCGAGCGGCACGTGCGGGATCCGGCTGCCCGGGCTGCCGTCGAGCGCGTCGAGGCACGGGGCGGTCGGGTCGCCGGGACCGCGCAGCACGGCCGCCGAGGTGTAGCGGTCACCCGCGCCGTGGACGTCCAGCGACGTCGTGAGTGCGGCGATGCCGTCGGTCGACCCCGCGTCGGTCGACCCAGCGCCGGTCGGTGCCGGGGCCCGCCCGGGCGCGGACATCCATGCGGCCGCCTCGCCGGAGCGCCGCACCGCCCGCACACCCGCCGGGTGTCGTTCGTCGTGGTAGGTCTCCAGCAGCTGCTCACCGGCCTCGCCGCGCAGCACCGCGTCCAGTTTCCAGGCCAGCTCGTAGACGTCGGTGACCCCGGTGCTGGCGCCCCGGCCGCCGGCCGGGGGCATCTGGTGCGCGGTGTCGCCGGCCAGGAACACCGGACCCGTCCGCATCCGGTCCACCGTCCGCTCCGCGGCCTCCCACGGCTGCGCCCCGAGCACCCGCACCGGCGGCGCACCGGGCCCGATCGCCCGCGCGACCAGATCCGCGCAGCGCTCCGGCGGGTAGTCGGCGACGGACTCGGACGCGGGGTCGTAACGGACGTGGAAGGCCCACCGGACCCGGTTGTCGAGCGCGGTGAACATCCCTCCCAGGCCCGGTTGCTCGATCATGCAGATGCTGAACTCGCGGCCGCGCACGAGCTCGGACAGGTCCGCCTCGAACAGGATGTTGATCTGGTGTCCGTGACCGGAGCCGCGCCGGGACCGCACCCCGAGCCGTTCACGCAGGCCTCCGGAGGCGCCGTCGGCCAGGACCGCGAACCGAGCGTGCAGCGCGGTGGACCCGGTGTCGGACCCGAGCTCGGCGTGGATCCCGCCCTCGTCCGGGCACACCCTGGTGACCCGGGTGCCGAACCGCAGCCGCGCCCCGGCCCGGCGCGCGGCGTCGGCGATCAGCGGTTCGACGACGTCGAGGGTGCCGCGCGAGCCGGTCGTCGGAGACCAAGGGGTGTCCGCGTGCGGACCGAGCAGGGGAGCGGGCTCGGGCGCCGCCCGGCGGGGGAGGGCGCCGATGAGGCCGACGACGTCGTGCCCGACGTGGATGCCGTGGCTCGCGGCCAGCGGCGCGCCGGCCGCGCGGAAAGCGTCCTCGACGCCCAGCGCCCGGTAGACCTCCATCGCGCGCCCGTTCACCCCGCGGGCGCGCGGGTGCACCGACGTGCCGGGGTGGGACTCCGCCAGCACCACCCGGACGCCCCGGTGGGCCAGCGTGAGCGCCGCCGTCAGTCCGACGATGCCGCCCCCGACGACCAGGACCTCGGTGTGTTCCCGGGCGATCATCGGGGCCCTCCCTCGGCGCCGGCCTCCGCCTCGACCAGCGCGCCGGCCCGGCCGGTGAACGGGATCGCGGCGAGGATCGCGAGCACGATCCCGGCCGGCAGCACGAGCCCCGAGACCCACACCGCGGTGTCGATCGGCAGGGTGAAGATCAGCGTCAGCCGGGTCGCCGACGTCGCCAGGAACACCAGGCCGTAGACGATCTGGGTCCGGCACACCGCCCGGGTCAGCTCCCCGCCGGGGCGGGCGATCAGGCGTCCGAACGCGGCGTCGAGGGCGGTGGTGCGGGCCACCCACGGACGGATCATGGCGGTCATCCCCGGAATCCCGCGCAGGCCGCTGACCAGCAGGTACAGACCCATCGGCGGGATGCCCAGCTCCTCCTTGGCCAGCATCAGCTGCGGCGACCCGACGACGAACGAGACCGGGATGCTGACCACGGTCACGACCAGCACGAACAACGCGACGGCGTCGGCGTGACGTTCGCGGGCCAGACTCCACAGCACGCGCACCCCGGCCAGCGCGCTGCTGATCGCCAGCGAGGCGACCACCCCGAACCCGAGGGCCTGCAGTACGTAGTACGCGCCCGTCGGGACGGCGATGTCGAGGGCGAGCACGCCGAGCGTGCGTCGGAGCGGCGACCCGCCCCGTTCGGGAGCGGGGTGGGTGAGGCCGGGGTCCGGTTCGGTGATGGTCATCGGTGTCTCCTCGATTTACTAGACTAGACCGTCTCGTATGATAAAGTGCCACCGTGCCGAGCGCGACGTCAAGTACTCCTCCGCCGCGACGGGGCAGGCCCCCGTCGGAACGCAAGCGCGCCGCGGTGCTGGAGGCGGCCACCGAGGTGTTCCTGCGCGAGGGCTTCGCCGGAACGAGCGTCGACGTGGTCGCGGCCGAGGCCGGGGTGGCCAAGCAGACGGTCTACAGCCATTTCGGCGGCAAGGAGGCGCTGTTCCTGGAGGTGCTGCACGCCGCCCGCACGGGCGGGCGGCCCGGCGGGACGCCGCCGCGGCTGGGCTGGGTCGACGCCGTGGACCTGCCGGGCGTGCTGGTCGAGTTCGGGGCGTCGCACCTGGCGCTCACGCTGAGCCCTCGGGTCGCGGCCCTGCGCCGGCTGATGATCGCCGAGCTGGCCCGGCGCCCGGAGCTGCGCGAGATGTGGAACCGCGGTGGCCCGAACCAGCTGTTCGACCTGCTGGGCGCGGAGTTCTCCGCGCTGGACCAGGCCGGGCGCCTGCGGGTGCCCGACCCGGCCCGCGCCGTCGCGCAGTACATCGCGCTGCTCGCCCACGAGGGCAACATGCGCTCGCTCTACGGCGTCCACGAGCTTACCGACGCCGACCGGCGCGACATCGCCGCGCAGGCCGCGGACATGATCGTGCGCGCCTACCGGCCGGAGGGCTGAGCGTGCGCCGGGTGGAGTGGGACGGTGGCGAGCTGGCCGGGGTGTTCGGGGCGCCGCGTGGGTGGTGGCGCCGGGACTGTCGGGGGTCCGTGCCACGATCCGCCTCGTGCGAACGATCTCGGCAGATGTGGCCCGGCGGACGTCGCTGGCGGCCCAGGGGATGGCCGATCCGCGGCCGTCCGGCCCGGTCACCCGGCGGCACCTGCAACGGGTGCTGGGTCGGGTCCGGCTGCTGCAGCTGGACTCGGTGAACGTGGCCGTGCGGGCGCACTACATGCCGATCTTCAGTCGGCTGGGCGCCTACCCGCCCGCGCTGCTCGACGACGCGGCCTGGTCGCCGTCGGCACGCCGCCCGCGGCTGCTGGTCGAGACGTGGGCGCACGAGGCGAGCCTGGTCCCGGTGGACGACTGGTCGCTGCTCGGGCACCGGGTGCTGCCGCAGCGCTGGTGGCGGCACTACGCGCCGCTGCTGGAGCGGCACCCGACGTTGTCCGGGGACATCCGCGACGTCGTCGCCGAGCGCGGGCCGGTCGGTGCGGGGGCGATCGAGAAGGCCCTGGAGCGCGGTGGGCGGGGCACCAGCACGGCGCGCCCGCGCCCGGCCGGGGCGAGCTGGTGGGAGCGCTCGGAGGTCAAGCGGGTCTGCGAGTACCTGTTCGCCACCGGCGGGCTGATGGTGGGCGGGCGGCGGCACTTCGAGCGGCTCTACGACCTGCCGGAGCGGGTGCTCCCGCCGGAGGTGCTGGCCGCTCCCGAGCCGGACCCGGACGACGCGGCACGCGAGCTGGTCCGGCGGTCGGCCTCGGCGCTCGGAGTGGCGACCGGGACCGACCTGCGCGACTACTACCGCCTCGGCCCGGAGCGCACGAGGGACGCGATCGCCGCGCTCGTCGAGGGCGGCGAGCTGGAAGAAGTGGGGGTGCGGGGATGGGCGAAACCGGCCTATCGGGACCCGGCCGCCCGCACGCCGCGGGAGGTCGCCGGTGGCGCGTTGCTGTGCCCGTTCGACCCGCTGGTGTGGGAGCGCGAGCGCACCGAACGGATCTTCGGCTTCCGCTACCGGATCGAGATCTACACCCCGGAGCACAAGCGTGACTACGGCTACTACGTCTTCCCGTTCCTGCTCGACGGGCACCTGGTCGGCCGGGTGGACCTCAAGGCGGACCGGGCCGCCGGCGCGCTGCGGGTCCCCGGCGCGTTCGCCGAGCCGGGCCGGGACGCGGCCCGGGTCGCCTCCGAGCTGGCCGCGGCCCTGCGGGAGATGGCCGCCTGGCTGGAGCTCACCGACGTCGTGGTGGGGGAGCGGGGCGAGCTGGCCGAGCCGTTGCGGCGCGCGCTGCGCGGCGGCTGAGTCAGCTCGGGTCGAGGCGCAGGACCGCGATCGTCTCCAGGTGCTCGGCGATCTCGGCCTCGCTCGCGTCGGCGGGGACCGGGAACGCCGCGACCGCCCACGGGACCTGGACCGAGCGCAGGTAGGTCGCCACCGCGGCCGCGGCGACGGTGGGCTCGGGGACCGTCGCCCGGTACTCGACGCGCTCGTCGCCGGCCTCGGTCTCGCACCACGGGTCGGCGTGGAGGTTGCGGACCCAGTCGCGGCCGACCTGCGGCGAGATCAGGTAGAGGTGACCGTCCCGGCGGGCGACGCCCAGCGGAGTGGCGCGGCGCTCGCCGCTGCGTCGGCCGACGGTGCGGACCACGCGCAGGGCGTAGCCGCCCTCCTCGATCGGGGCCGCCGAGGTGGCGAGGACCCGCTCGGTCATGGACGCGTTCATCTGGGAGATCTCGGCTCGATCCACACCCGGGAGCCTACATTTCCTCGTTCATCTAGCATCTTCACGGTAGAGGTGAATCGTCGGGAGTGACGGCCGGTGCCCACCCCTCCGGGGCATCGGCCGTCGGACCTCCGCGCGACGGACCGGCCGGATCAGGCCGGAACCGGTGCCGAGCGGGTGACCAGCACGTCCCCGCTCCCGGTCCGCCCGCTGACCTTGACCGCGGACGACCCGTCGGGAGCCGACGAGCCGACGTCGAGCTCGCTGCGCGCCCGTCCGGACCCGGTCGACAGGTCCAGCTCGGCCGTCACGCCGGAGTGCACGCCGATCCGGACGTTGCCGGACCCGGTGCTCAGGGTGATCTCGCCGGACACGACGTCGGCCAGTACGACGTCGCCGGACCCGGTCCGCACGGTCAGGTCCGCGGTCACCTCGCCGACGCGGATGTCCCCGCTGCCCGTCTTGACCTGGGCGGATCCGCCGAGTGCGGCGACGTCGACGCGCCCCGAGCCGGTCCGCAGCCGCGCCTGACCGGTGACCGGGCCGAGGTCGATGCCGCCGTTGCCGGTGGTGACGTCGGCATCGCCGTCGATCTCCTCCAGGCGGGCCGACCCGGAGCCGGTCCGCACCGCGGCCCAGCCGGCGCGCCCCCGCACGTCGACGTCCGCGACGCCGGTCCGCGAGGCCAGCCGCGACCGCGACGGCGCGGTCACCGTGACGGCCAGCGGCACCGACGCCAGCCGCGGGTCCTCCGGGCCGCGGACGACGAGCCGCCGGCCCGGCTCCGACCAGGTGATCTCGGTGGCGTCCACGGCCTCGGCGGCGATGTTTCCGGCCACCTCCCACGGGGTGGTGCCCGCCGCCGGGTCGAAGCCGGATCCACCGCTCTGGCCCGGCCAGCCGCCCATGCCGGGGAAACCGCCACCGGGGAAGCCCCCGGCCCCCGGGAAACCGCCGCCCGGCACGTCGCCGGTGAGGTTCCCGGACGACGACACCGAACTGCCGATCCAGCGCAGCAGCCCGCCCAGCCCGCCGGCGAGCGGGCCGGTCGCCGACGGGTCGGCGCGTACCTCCACCGCGACCTCGCCGGCGGTGTCGGACAGCTCGATCCGCACCCTTCCGCCGCCGATCGCGACCTCCAGCTCCGCCGGCCCGGTGCAGTCCCATCGCCGCCTGCGGGCGTCGTCGGCCGCGCCCTGGTCACCGTCCATGGTGCCCTCCGTGTCGCTCGTGCCCGTGTCGCTCGTGCCCGTGTCGTTCGTGCCTGAGTCGCTCCCGGGCTCGTTCATCTGGGTGTTCGTGTCCGGGGTGTCCGCACCGGTGTCGTCCGCGTCCGCCCCGTTCATCCCTGCACCCATCCGCGCAGCCGGCGACCGTCCTGGTCGTCCGAGGGCCCACCCGGGCGGCCGTGCCGCGCCGCCGCACCGGACAGCGCGCCCTGCACGGCCTGAGAGACCCAGGTGTTGAGCGAGACGCCCTGCGACTGCGCGGCCTGCTCGGCCTGTGACTTGATCTGTTCGACGATCCGCAGCGTGACCCGGCTGATGTCGCCGGCGTCGCCGCCGAACGGCCCGGCGCCCGGCCCGAAGGGCCCGAACCCTGGGCCCGAGCCGTAGCTCGACCCGTGGCCCGACGCCGGGCCGGTGTCGGTCGAGCCGACGCCGTCGGTGGGCTCGGTGCGGGCGCCGTCGACGGACACGCGCACCTCGCGGCCGTCGAGTCGCAGCTCCACGGTGCGGTCGCCGAGCGCCGCCGTGACCTCCGCGGCCATCTCGGAGAGGGCGTTCATGATCGCCAGTCGGGCGGCGGGCTCGATCGCCGAGCCGAGCAGGGCCGCGGTCCGGCGGGTCTGCTCGTCCCCGGCCGCGGCCGCGGCGGCGAGGTCCTCGCGCAGCTGCGCGATATACGGGGTGACATCCATGACGCCATAGTGACGTCACAGATGACGACATTCAAGGGCCAATTGGCGTCGCATGCCGTCACAGGACGGGCCTCCGGGACTGTCAGGGGCGCCCGTTACCCTCGCGGACATGCCGGAGACCGTGCCGCTGAGCGTCCAGCTCGTCGCGAAGACCGAGTTCCTCCCACCGGCCGACATACCGTGGGAGACCGATGCGGGCGGCGGCCAGGCGCTGGCCGAGTTCGCCGGCCGGGCCTGCTACCAGTCCTGGGGCAAGCCGAACCCGGCCACGGCCACGAACGCCGGCTACCTCCAGCACATCCTTGAGGTCGGGCACCTGTCCGTGCTCGAGCACGGCACGGTCAGCTTCTACCTGACCGGCATCTCCCGGTCGCTGACCCACGAGCTGATCCGGCACCGGCACTTCTCCTACTCCCAGCTCTCCCAGCGCTACGTGCCCGAGCGCGACGCCGCGATGGTCGAGCCCGAGGTGATCGCGGACGACCCGGAGCTGCACGCGCTGTTCACCGAGGCCGCCGCCGCGTCGGTGAAGGCCTACGAGGAGCTGCTCGCCGGGCTCGAGCAGCGATTCGCCGACGTGCCGAACAAGACGCTGCGCCGCAAGCAGGCCCGCCAGGCCGCGCGCGCCGTGCTGCCGAACGCGACCGAGACCCGGATCGTGGTCACCGGCAACTACCGCGCGTGGCGGCACTTCATCGCGATGCGCGCCTCCGAGCACGCCGACGTCGAGATCCGCGCCCTGGCCGTGGAGTGCCTGCGCCACCTGCAACGCGAGGTCGCCAACGTGTTCGCCGACTTCGAGATCCAGACCCTGGACGACGGCTCGGAGATCGCGTCCAGCCCGTTCGTCACCGAGGGCTGATCGTCACCGAGGGCTGATCGTCACCGAGGGCTGATCGTCACCGAGGGCTGAGCACGACGCCGAGGCACGGTGCTCGGCGCGGACCCGACCGAACGCGGAGGAACTCGATGACGAGCACGCTGCGAAGCACCGCGTCGCGCCGGGACGGCGACGGCCCACCGGAGCTCACGCACTGGATCGGCGGCGCCGCCCGTCCCGGCACGAGCGGGCGCTTCGCCGACGTCACCGACCCGGCCACCGGCACGGTATCGGCCCGGGTCCCGTTCGCCTCCGAGACCGAGGTCGCCGACGCGGTGGCCGCGGCGAAGGCCGCGTTCCCCGGCTGGCGCGACACCTCGCTGAGCGCGCGCACGCAGATCCTGTTCCGGTTCCGCGAGCTGCTCAACGCGAAGTCTGGCGAGCTGGCCGAGCTGATCACCGCCGAGCACGGCAAGGTCGCCGCGGACGCGGCCGGTGAGGTCGCCCGCGGCCGGGAGGTCGTGGAGTTCGCCTGCGGCATGCCGCACCTGCTCAAGGGCAGCGCCACCGAGAACGCCTCGACCGGCGTCGACGTGCACTCGGTGCGCCAGCCGCTCGGCCCGGTCGCGATCATCAGTCCATTCAACTTCCCGGCCATGGTGCCGATGTGGTTCTTCCCGATCGCGATCGCGGCCGGCAACACGGTCGTGCTCAAGCCCTCGGAGAAGGTGCCGTCCTCGGCGCTCTGGATCGCCGAGCTGTGGAAGGAGGCGGGCCTGCCCGAGGGCGTGTTCACCGTGCTCAACGGGGACAAGGTCGCCGTGGACGGGCTACTCACGCACCGGGACGTCAAGAGCGTCAGCTTCGTCGGCTCCACCCCGATCGCGCGCTACATCTACGAGACCGGCACGGCGCACGGCAAGCGCGTGCAGGCCCTCGGCGGGGCGAAGAACCACATGGTGGTGCTGCCCGACGCCGACCTCGACCTGGCCGCCGACCAGGCCGTGAACGCCGGGTTCGGCTCGGCGGGGGAGCGGTGCATGTCGATCTCCGCGCTGGTCGCCGTCGGCGGCTGCGCCGACACCCTGGTCGCCAAGATCGCGCAGCGGGCACGCGGCCTGCGTACCGGCGACGGGCGGCGCGGCTGCGACATGGGCCCGCTGGTCACGAAGGCCGCGCAGCAGCGGGTCTCCGGCTATGTAGACGCGGGTGAGTCCGATGGTGCGACGGTCGTCGTGGACGGGCGCACCGGCGAGTTCGACGCCGAGCGCCGAGACGATGGATACGGCGGCTTCTTCGTCGGCCCGACCCTGCTCGACCATGTCGGCACCGACATGTCCGTCTACACCGACGAGATCTTCGGACCCGTCCTGTCGGTGGTCCGGGTGGAGACCTACGCCGAGGCCGTCGACCTGGTCAACGCCAACCCGTACGGCAACGGCACCGCGATCTTCACGAACGACGGCGGCGCCGCCCGCCGGTTCCAGAACGAAGTGGAGGTCGGGATGATCGGCGTCAACGTGCCGGTCCCGGTCCCGATGGCCTACTACAGCTTCGGCGGCTGGAAGAACTCGCTGTTCGGCGACACCCACGCGCATGGCGCCGAGGGAGTGCACTTCTTCACCCGCGGCAAGGTCGTCACCACCCGCTGGCTCGACCCGTCGCACGGCGGCCTCGACCTCGGGTTCCCGCAGAACACCTGAACCCGGCGACGGCTCACACCGGGGTCGCTGTCGGATCGATCCGGGGACATCACGTGCCCTCACCATGGTCAACGGGACACCAGTGCTGGCTAACGCGGCTTCGACAGCCCTGGTGTCCCGTTGACCATGGAAAGCGCTGGTGGCGGGGTCGTAGCGGTGAGACGGAGATGCCCCGAGCGAGCCGTCCGTCGCGCCCGTCGCTTCGAGGGGCCCGCTCGGGGTCGGCGGGTTGTGGACCGTTCGGCTCCCGGCGGCGGCGCGCGGGAAGGACTAGGTTGTGACCGGTGAGCCTTGCCGTCGACGAACGTGCCGCGATCTGTGACGAGTTCGGGCGGTCCGGTCCGGACCGCCCGACCCTGTGCGAGGGCTGGACCAGCCACGATCTGCTCGCGCACCTGCTCGTGCGGGAGCGCCAGCCGTGGGCCGCGCCCGGCATAGTGGTCCCGGTGCTGGCGCCGGTCACCGAGAGGGCGATGGCCGGTTACGCGAGGGCGGCCTGGCCGAACATGATCGGCGACCTGCGCGCCGGGCCACCCGCCTGGTCGCCCTACCGGGTCGGCAAGGTCGACGAGCTGGCCAACGGCGCCGAGTTCTTCGTCCACCACGAGGACGTCCGGCGCGGCGAGTCCGGCTGGGAGCCCCGCGAGGCCGACCTCGAGCGCGATGCCCAGCTCTGGACGCTGCTCGGCCGGATGGCGCGGATCCTGTTCCGCAAGGCACCGGTCGGCGTGGTGCTGCAGCGTCCCGAGGGGGCCCAGCAGGTCGTGGCCACCGGTGCCGGAATGGTCACCGTCCTCGGCGACCCCGGCGAGCTGGTGCTGCACGCGTTCGGTCGCGACGCCGCCAAGGTGGAGCTGCGGGGCCTGCCGGCCGACGTCGAGGCCTACCGGGCGGCTCCGGGCGGCCTCTGAGTTCTCCCCGTGCGCGGAAATCGTCGCTCTGACCGCGATATCCGCGCACGACCCCGGGAACCGCACGGCGCACGGCGGGGGCAGGGCGCGCGGCACACGGCGTCGGGAGTCCGCCGATGTCGGCCCGGGGCGGTACCGTCAACGGCCATGAACCCCGGCCTCGCCCCGTCTGGGCAGACACATCCGCCGCGTCGGCCGTTCGGCGAGGTGTTGACCGCGATGGTCACACCGTTCGACGACGAGGGTGAGCTGGACCTGGGTAAGGCCGAGGAGCTTGCCACCCACCTGGTGGACATGGGCAACGACGGCCTGGTCGTCAACGGGACCACCGGCGAGGGGCCCACGACCAGCGACAAGGAGAAGTCCGAGCTGGTCCGCGCCGTCGTGTCCGCGGTGGGGGAGCGGGCGACGATCGTCAGCGGCGCCGGCACCTACGACACCGCGCACTCGATCGAGCTGGCCCGCGAGGCCGAGCGGGCCGGCGCGCACGGGCTGCTCGTCGTCACGCCGTACTACTCGCGCCCGCCGCAGTCCGGGCTGGTCGCGCACTTCACCGCCGTCGCCGACGCGACCGACCTGCCGGTGATGCTCTACGACATCCCACCGCGCAGCGTCATCCCGATCGAGCTGGAGACGCTGCAGCGCCTGGCCCAGCACCCGAACATCGTCGCGGTGAAGGACGCGCGCAACGACCTGCGCGTCGGTACCGAGGTACTGGCCACGACGACCCTGGCCTACTACTCCGGGGACGACCCGGTGAACCTGCCGTGGCTCTCGGTCGGTGCGGTCGGGTTCGTCAGCGTCATCGGCCATGTGGTGGCCGACCGTCTGCGCGCGATGCTGGACGCCTATACTGCGGGTGAGCAGGACCGAGCGCGCAACCTGCACTACGCGATGCTGCCGGTGATCCGGGCGATGGGTCACGTCGGGGGTGCCGTGTTCGCCAAGACGGCGTTGCGGCTGCGCGGCCTCGACGTCGGGGAGACCCGCCTCCCGCTGCCGCCGGCCACCGAGGACCAGGTGGCCGCGATCGCCGGGGACCTCGCGGTCGCCGGTGTCGCGCTCGACCCCTCGGCGCACCCGAGCCGCTACACACCGGGCCACGGCGCGCTGGGGTCGCGCACGGCCACCGACCTGGGGGCCGAGGTCGCCTACCGCTAGACCCGCCGGCGGTGGGCCCGACGCCGGTGTCCCCGGCCGCGAGCCGACGCCGCTGCACCGGGGCAGCCCGCCCCGCACCCAACTTTTGATCTTGTACCTGCCACAGATTCGTGAGGCCAAACCTGTGAGTCGCAGTTCCCAGCGATCCGACCGTCGTTCCCGCTCGCAGCGCGAACGCCCGACCCCGCCGGAGGCGTCCAACCCTGCCGAGCTGCCCG